>JAHFQL010000016.1 GCA_023259315.1 Candidatus Woesearchaeota archaeon
AAATTGCTTTCTCCATTTCCTCAAGCGAACTCTTTTCCAGTTGGCCAATGCTTCCGTTTTCATTCAATCTTGCTTTGCTTATTTCTTTATCTTCGTTGTCCAGGTCATGCACTATATAAGCCTCGTTGCCAAGCAGTAAAACTTCTCCAAATTTGTCGCCGTGCTTGACCCTGATTTTCAGCCTTTCCAAATCCCTGTTTCTTTTTCTTTGCATGTACTCTACAAAATACTTTATCAATGAGGCAGATTCCTGATGTATTTTTTCTATTTCAACCTTGGACAATTTTTGATCATCATAATCTTTTTTTGCTTTCATGATTTCCTGCATGGTCCTAAGGAATTTTGAAGGCATTTTTCCTTCAGAAACCAGTTTATCTTCCACAAGCCCGATCATCTCATCCTCTTTCACTTTATCAATACCTTCTAGCTTTAAGACGTCCCTGGCTATGGTTATTACAGTATCATAAATATTAAGCATTTCCTGCTCGTCCCTTATCTTTTCTATTTGGGTGAACAGCCTCTTGATTCTTTTGAGATACTTATCTCCATCGTCCAGAAGCTCGTCTATTTCCTTTCCTGACAGTTCCTTTTTTTCGCCGTGCTCTATCGCCTTTCTTATCTCGACAATTCTCTCCAATATCTTTACAAACTTGTCTTCAAGCAGTTTCTCCTTATGAACAAATATTTCTCTCATCAAGGAGCCTGTTTCTTTTGGAGAAGGGGGCGCAACTCCATAGAGCATTAATGCAGCCTGGCTTGGCGTCAAAAGCGCATAATATATGTCTTCCATTCCCACTTCGTTTAACTTTAACTGAACCCTCCTAATCATCTGCTCGCCCGAGCCCATGAACATGTCTATGGCTTCTGCGCTTGGCTTTATTTTACCCATCTTCAAGAGCTGCTTCCATGGCATAAAAATACCCCTGTCAAAGAAAGGAACGCCATCCCTAAGCAGAGTAAAAATTACAGGGTTCGCTTCCCTCAATGAATCCCAGAAATCCGTCAAAATATAGACTTGAATGTTAATCTTGTTTTTTATTCCAGTCAACTCGCCTGCTTCTATGCCCATTCCTATAATGATGGCCCTTAGCTTGTCTTTCAATTCAACTCGCGTCATCCTTTTGACATCAGTGTCATCGATGACAATCCACACATCTATGTCGCTTGTGGGAGTTGCCTTTCCTTGGACCAGCGAGCCGGCTAAAACATAAGAAACGATGTATTTCTCAAATTTTTTAAGCACCATAGTCTTATGGACTTCTGCAATCTTGATTGCCTGAAGCATTCCTGTGTCATGTATGGGCGCAGACAAAGCGATTAATTGAAGCAACTCGTATTTTGCATCAAAGCAGTTCTGCCATAATTCTGAAAGAATCAAAGTCTGGGGAGTTATATTTGGGTCAATCTCTTTTCCTATGCTACCGATTATTGCAGTAAGCTTGTCCTTCAACTCAATTTTGGACATTGTCCTGCTGTCAGAATCATCCACTAAAACCAAAACATGAATCTTATCTTTGTCATCCACTTTTGGCTCTGCTGGCTGAGGTGCTAATTGAGGCTGCATCTGCTGGAGCTGCTGCAATTCTTCTGGCTTTGGAGGTGGCATTAGGGCGATGCCTACAACATATTTGTCAAATTTTTCCAGAACTTTTTTTTGGAATTTTTCCAGTTTGGTCTTTATTGTTTTTAGCTTTTCCTGCACATCTCCTGGCAAGTTAGAAAGCGCTTCCAGTTCCTTTGGCTGCTCAGGAACAGCAGAATTTTCAGTGCTTACTTTTGAATCATTATAAGGCTTCTTATCTTTTTTACTCATAAAACCCCCAGTCCTGCAAGTGAGAATTACTTTATAAATCTTTGCTTATTTAGAGTAATTATTTACAATATAGAAAATAAAGTATACAGATGAGTAGAAACAAAAGTTTTATATAGGTTGATTATATCGGTATAATCATGATGGAAGTAGAAGCAAAAGTTAGGAAATGGGGAAGATCTTTTGGGGTTGTCATACCTAAAGAAAAAATTAAAGCGGAAGGAATTAAAGAAAATGAAACTATTAAACTTTTAATAACTAAAAAAACTAATGTTTTAAAAGAAACTTTTGGAACACTAAAATTAAAGAGGACAACTCAAGAAATATTAGACGAGTCTGATAGGGAAGATTGGGATGGATGAAACTTTTTTCTTTGATACTTATGCTTTTTTCGAAGTAATAAATGGCAATTCAAATTATAAAAAATATATACCTTGTAAAGTAATCACGACGATATTTAACATAGCAGAATTAAATTATAATTTGAAAAAAAATAAGGACAAAAAATCTGCCGATTATTATGCCGATAAATATTCTGTATATGTTGTTGCAGTTACAACAAATGATGTAAAAAATGCAATGGACTTAAAGACAGTTCATAGAAATTTATCAATTCCTGATTCAATTGGCTATACTATAGCAAAAAGATTTAGTATAAAATTTCTAACTGGGGACAATGACTTTGAAGGTATGGAAAATGTTGAGTTTGTGAAATAGACTATCTTTACAATATAGAAAATAAATATAGTTAGTATATTAAATCAAAAGATTTATATATAAGTTATATTACTAATAAGTAGTAACAAATAAGATAAATATAAGATATAATGCCAGTCTCATTTTGTTGATTCTGGAGGGGTGATTAAGTCCAGACAATATATATACTCCAGAAGCGAAATGTTTAAATATAAGCGTTATTATTATATGGTAGTAACAAATTAAAAAGTTACAAACAATTATTTTCAATAAAAAATATAAACAAGAAGAATAAACAAAGGGGTGGAAAGAAAAATGGCAACAAATCAATCAGGACTTTTAGAACAACTTGTAGATGATGCTCATAGGTCGCACACTACACCAACAGCAGACCTACCGGAATTTTTAAGAACATTATCGGTTCCATTAAAAGATGGACACCCAGATACCCTAGCATTTATTAATATGATTCTTGATAAGGGAAAGCAGTATGCAGCTAGTCATGGAACAGACCCTTTACAAACTACTCCAGAGTATACTAGTATAAAGAATATATTAGAAACCAAAGGAGTACTTGAAGGCGGAAAGTTAACCCAAGCAGGTATAAATCAGATTGCTGGCTTGTATACGGGCCAAGCAGGAAATTATACAGTGTCAAGAGCACAAAATGGCATATTAAGAATGGCTCCAGGTGGATCGACGCATGACGCTGTCAGTGTTGCTGCTGCAACTGGCCATTATGATTTGATAGATGATATAAAAGGAGCCAAAACACCTGAAGACATAGCAAGACATTTAAGTCCTGCTCTAAATGACTTTTTAGATAAAGTTAGAGGAGCAGCAGGTAGGGGAAAGCTAAAGCAATATGTGGATACAATAAAAGGTTACATAGGCAAATTGGTTCCTGCCCCTACAGGTCAGCCAGCATACGCTCATTAAATTATTTTTTCTTTCTTTTCTTAATTTTTTTTCTAATCTTACAGGGGGCTCTAAAGTTTTTAGTAAAATAATATGCGAGGCGGATCGACTGTGAAGGGGAAAAATATCAAATGATATGAATTGTCGTTGCCGCCGAGCGTAAATAATGTCCTGAAGGGACGGATTAAAGATTTTAAAAATTATATTCAAAAAAAGCGGTGATAAAATGTTTGTAATATTCAATAAAATCAAATTTTATCAAAATGAGAGATTATGTTTTAAGCCCGCATTATAATGAAAATAAAGTTCCTGTTAGTTCTGTCCCTAGGTCTATTGAGCCTAAACTAAATATCTTAGGCAGGACTCATGAAGCGCCAACAGTCGGCTCTTACAATCATTTTGAAGGCATGCTTCCCCTAGCTTATAGAAAGCCAAGCGGCGAAATTGTTGCAAGGCACATAACTACTAGCAACAGGTGGGAAGTCCCCATAAGTGATTTTGCTTCTTATCATAATTTCAGCCCACAACTTGATGATTTGGGTTTTGGCACATGGAAATCTGCCGGCGAGAAAAATCAGGCAAGAGAATATGTAAAATTGCCTCAAAAATCCGCATTGAATGGATTAATAGAAAGTTTTTCTGAGCGAAAATTAAAACTTCCTGAAAGCGATACCCCTACGGAATTGTACGTACATGACACTTGGTATTCCGGCAGAATAAATGATTTTGGAAGGTATTCTCATCTTGTCAGAAATCTAAAGCAGCACTTGATGGAGTATTATGGGTTGAAAAGCTCGCAGGAACTGGCATCTTTCTTGGAGTCAAGGGGCTCTTCATTAGAGGACATAGGATATCTGGCAATCGGATTCATACCTGGAATATACGGGATTGGTCGTGCCAATGACGGAAAAGTGATATTTTTTGCCGGTGAAGACTCTCATGAAAATGTAGCAAAAGAAGCAAGGCATTATGAATTGGACGTCAAGAAAGTTAGGGCAATTGGATTCGATGAGGAACAAACACATAATGCCAGAAGGTCATATGATAAAGGCCAAACATTATCCGCAGTCATATCTGAAGAAATAGCAACAAAAAGAATGTTACAGGAGTTTTATTTAGGGCAAGCAAAAGCTGCTCAAGGAAATCCGGATTTGGTAAGAGAATATTTAAGCAAAGCTGCAATTATGGAAGGCGACATACAAACAACTAGGCCTAGATACACAAAAGCATGGAGAAAACATTGGCAGGATTTAGAAGAAATTGTTGACAATTCTGATGAACATGCCAATAATGCTGAAGGAAACAATTCACACTCATATCAAACAGCGAATGGAAAAGTAGTTCACATGCCTGCAAAAAATGGAAATAGGGACAAAAGAGATTCTGGAGAAAAAGGCGAAGTTGTATATGGCAGATTTGGCAAATACCAAAATAGGAACGAAAGAGATGGAGAAAAAACTGCGCCAAAATCAGAATCAAGAGATGACGCTCCAGAATCAGGCGCAACAGAAGGAGAAGCAGCAGAAGCTGCTTAATTTTATTCCAACTTCTCAACTACATTCAAAATAAAAATTCTTCCAAGCAGAAAACTAAAAACGAATAAAATTATTGCCAGAAATACTATCAAAAAATTTGTTTCGCTAAAGTAAAATAATAAAATTAATGATATTAAAATAAAAAAAATGTTTATGCAATAAATCGTAAGCAAGTAATGGATTTTCCTGATGCCAATGCCCAATGTCTTCTGCACTATGTCTCTTAATTCTATTTTATCAGCCAAGGAAATGGATATAAACATAAAGTAAAGCAATATTATTGAGGCAAAAAAGAACAATAAATATTTGCCCAAAACCATTGTCATGTTAAGAGCCGCTTCTGTGAATGAAATATTAAGCAAAGAGAAGAAAAACAGGAACATTAACCCAAGATAAAAAAATACAATGATGAAAATCTTGGAGAAATTGTTTAGTGATTTTTGATAACTGTGCTTGTGGATTAGTTTATGGCTGGCTGCCCAAATGGCAGATATGAATACAACAGACAATATGAAAATATAAGCCAGATAAATCCTGAAATTTTTTATTATTTCGCTGAAGTACCTGCTCAAGCTCAATGGGTCATCGCCCAAAATATTTTTCTGCTGAAGAATATTTTGCGTAACAGAAATTTCGTCTAACTTTTGTTGATTCAAGTAATCGTACATTAATTTCGCATTTTGCTGTATTTTTGGGATGTAAATGCTGCTTATTAACGATAAAAAAATAAAAAAAATAATCTGCAGAATTATTAACAGCAAAAATAGTGATTTATTTTTGAAAATCTGTGTGAAAGATTCTTTCAAAGAAGTTAAAATTATATTTTTGGGCATTTTATTCACTTTTAGCCATAACCATATGTTGAAGGAATGATGTTACTTGCTGTAAGGATTAGATGGTTTGGCAAATCTATTCTTGACCAATCAAAATTAGGTGAAGGGTCCCACTTTCCATCAGTTGAGACCTGATAATGCCCCAACACATGTTGGTCATCATATTTTATTTTAGGCCATCTGCTTACAATATCACTTATCAGTCTCTTAATAGATCCATATTGTTCATTTGTATATTGCATATTTCTGTAACCGGTATTGACAATCTCAATTCCAATAGATCTTGAGTTCCATGTTCCTGCATGTTGAGCAGATAATTTTTCATCAACTGCATAATAAATTGTGCCATCTCTATCAATTATATAGTGTGCGGAATTTTTGTCTCCTCTAAGTGCATTATATGTATCAACGGCTGTGGCAGTTGCGCTATGGTGGAGTATGATTGTGTCAACGTCCGCAAAATTTGGCCTGACAAGGGTAAACTCTTCCAAATTGTACGTCCTAGAAGATGGAATTTTAGGTGTTGTGTCAATTGTTGGCGTCTTGGTCGTTGTGGCTGCCCCTGTTGTTATTGGGGTAGTTGCACTCGGCGCCAGGTCAATGCTAAAAGTTTTCAGCGATTTTTCTCCATTTACGCTGATTGCTTGTATTGTTGCAGGATACATTCCGGGTTGTAAATTCTGCCCTGAAGTGTCAAAGCTGTACAGATAACCAACATTTTCGCTGAGGTACTGCATTATTGCATTGTCAACAATCTTGTTGCCATCTTTACCTACAATTGTTATTGTAACGCCATTGTCCTTTATTGCTAGTCCTCCCGGCTGAGAAATCCTTACAGAAATTTCGGCTGTCTGGCCTACAATTGGTCTTGATGGGTTTACTCTTGGAGTTTGTATTGTCGGTCCAGTTTTGCTGTAATCAACAGACTGGTCGCTGACCCTGAACTTGTAAGATTTTTGATCCATTTTGTCATTGAAATTACAATCAGATGGGGTAGCGTATGACTCGCTTGTGGACTTTATATTGAAAAGTTCAACTGTAATGGTTTTTTCCTGAGAAGTTGAAGTTCCAGTGCTCTGTTGCGCCGGATTTATTTGTATCTGCGTGTCCAGTTTATATGGATCGCCTGGCTTAAGCGGTGACTGGTAGCTTAATCCGCTGATTTCTATTACAGCGCCAAGTTTTTCAACAACAATATTATTTCCTTCAAATCTTATTTTTGTTTCTTTGTTTGCTCTGCCGCTGATATCTTCTGGTTGGCTAGTCTGGAAATTTATTGTCCAGTCATCAATTAATAATGTGTCGTCAGGGCTAAATGTTCCTATGTAATTTTTTCCATCTACATATCCTGATTTTTCTTTATTTTCATTATCCGTAGCCACAACATGAATAATAACAGGATCTGGATTATTCTGCGACCTCGGCTTGAAAGTTATTCCAGGCGCAATTACATTTCCGCTTCTTCCGGCAACTGTCAACCTGTCTACCAAAGTTTGCGGTTCAATTTCATTTGTGCCCTCAACTGTTACACCAGCAATTGCAGGACTTATGATGTCAGGGCTAACTGAAATTCTAAGGCATTTGTCCTTACCAGATTTAGTTACGCGAGCGCCGACTTTCAATGGGTCGCCTATTTCAAACTGCAGTTCCTTTTGGCCTGCTGGCAGTTTTTCAGGATTTTGCCCATTTATATTAACTTCAATTATTTGCGCGATTCCTCTGTTGCTGTAGAAATCAGCCCCAACCCCGCACTTGAAGGAGCCAGACAAAGGATCTACTGTACAATCCTCTATGTCCCTTGCTGTATTGTCTGTTATCGGGAAATAAAAGACTCCTTTCTCGTAGCCTGTCGGGAAGCAGTTCTTTTGCATGTTTGCAGGTATTCTCCTGTCTGGCCTCAAAGTGAATTTAATATGGTCATACCTGTATTGCGATGTAATAACTCTGTGGAAATCTTCTTCTTTGAAGACATTTTGTTTCAAGCGAGTTGTTGAAGACGGATTTATTGTATAAGGTGA
This sequence comes from Candidatus Woesearchaeota archaeon, assembly GCA_023259315.1. The sequence goes on from JAHFQL010000016.1 coordinate 7,811, forward strand.
AGGAACCTGAACAGCATCCAGGCAATCACATTGGTTGTAGCCTGTTGATGTACCCAAAGAGCCTGTTGCGGCTATTGATGGAGCGCCAACCGCACCGCAATTTACTGAATTTGGATATTCATCTAATTCCCGTCTTGTGACACAAACTAATTCAGCCTTGTAATTGTCTAAATCACATCCTGGGTTTATAATCCATGAAGCCCTATATTCATATGTTGGCCTTAAAGTGACTGGATCGATTGTCAGGAACTCCCTTGACTTTGTGATTGGCTGGACTAGAGTTGCAAATGGGGCTGCATAAGCCGCATCAATCAAATTTCTTGATGTCAGGCTCCAGTCATAGCCGAATGCAGCAAGGCAAACTTTTCTTGCAACACCTCCTTCGCCAATTCCTAACAGATTGTTGAGTTTTGCATTTTGGTATTCATCAGAGAATTCCTGCTGGGATTCTGAGATGCCCTGCGCTATTCCCTTGAATCCTAATTTGAGTTTTTGCGCCACGCTATCATCTTGGGAATCAGCATCTACACCAGGCTCTTCTGGCGTACAACCATCAATGAAGAATCTTACCAGTTGCCATATTAGCCCGCAGACATGCTGCGTGAACAATTCCTTGCAGACACCAGCATCAGCCCTGCCGTTTGTTTTTATCGTAGTCAAGCAGCTTGACATCGCGCCCATTATATTTTTGTATTCCTGCAGCCTCTGGTTTATTCCAGTAAGATAAGCGCATTGCAATGCAGCAGAGCTTTCCTTGAAAGGATTTAATGTCACTACTTCTTTTTCCTTGCCGGGTATTATCTTATAAAACAAATTATCCTGGCCAAAGCACGCATAAACATCCCTTCCCTCCACATATCTATTAGGATTGTATTTTTTATTCAAGTAACCAATTTTCCAGTATCTGTAGCTCCATTTCATGTCAGAAAATTTTTGTTCTTCACCTGTGTCTGGGTCTGTTATCCCCTTAGGTGGACCGTCTGGAGGGGATTTTGATTGATGAATAAACCCATCTCTTGCGACAGATAATTGCTGCCCATTAAGCACCTCTGGAAGCGTCTTTTCTAATTCTACATCAACATCATCCGGCTGATAATAAATGTCTTTTGCAGCGGATGCTTTACCATTTATGCAGCAGCACACCTGCCTTGTGTTTGCATTTGTGGGGCTAACAACATCAGGATTATCTTGGTCACCTTGGTAAAAACAATCTGATGCATATCCTTTGTTCTCGATAGAATAACTGGTCAATACAGTTTCATCAATTTGTATCCCATCTTGATTCTGGCTTGGCTTTGATGATGGACTTGATGGAGTTGAAGATTCCCTAGCCTTTGCATACCATTGCCTGCAATCATTGACAGGTACACATGCAGCATATGTTGTTCTTTCTGCTGGTGTTATTGGCTTTAATATGTCTTCTTTTTTCACAAGCTTGCCTTCTTTTTTTACGTATTCCTTTCCATTGACTGTTATTTTTGATGTTGCTTGCTGTTGATTGAATCCGCATAATTCTTCGCAAGTCTTCAATTGTTTTGTTATATATTGTGTATCGCTGCCAGGCAATTTTTGAGCATAAATTATCCCAGCAGTTGTCGGCCTGCCTTCATATTTTTCAAGTTTATAGATATTATTTGCTAACAACCTAGATTCTTGCTTATTTTCATATAATGTATAAACATACAAATCACCCGGATTATTTGGATCTGTGTGAATTTCAAAACATTTCTGGCCTATGGGTTGTTGTCCAAAATGATTTATTTGGACAATATTATTGTGATACTTTCCTTCAATCTTGCTGCAATCAACTGCTGTTAATGGTTGACCCCATTCAACGCCGTCGTTGCTGCAAGTGTTTGGTGTGCTCAATGTTTTTACTATATCATCATCGCTTCTTGTTTCTGTCCATTTTGAAGGAGATGTATGGCCGAAAATTCTGTCACAGCCCCATCTTTCCACTTGATAAATGTCATATTCTCTCTGCCATGCTGCATAGCTTGCAGGGAAGCATTTTTTCAAATCAGGATCAGAGAAATATTTCAACTTCATAGAGCCATGCGCTTTCTTGACAGCTTCTGCAATCTTCGCACAATCCTGATCATTTTGTGAGTTGCCTGTGTTGAAAGCAATTGTCTTTAAAGTAAATATCTTCTCACTTGAAAGGTCGACTATGTTCCTGTAAACCTTGAATATGAGATGGGCAAAAAATGAATACAAGCAGCCAATTGCCACATAATCAACAACCCTGTCAATCTGTTCCTGAACTTTTGCAAGTGTTTTAATAGAATTGTCCAAAAAATTGACGAAATCATTGACTAAAAAGTCAGGCAAAACTATTCTTGGGTCAATCAAGGTATTGTCAACAACATAGCTTACTTCCTGGCAGGTGGACTGGGCTTCCGTCATTGTCCTGATGACCCCAGTGTCGTCTATAACATCATGCTTGTACCTTATCGTGACTTTGAATGGGAAAGTCATGTCTTTATTGACACCAATAGCGTCAAAGAAACTCTTCCAGTCAGACCTCAGGAATCTGTCCATGCCCTCATACCTAGTAAGAGGCACCACAGAATAAGTCAATGTGCCGTCCGGATTTAATTTTGTTGGCATATCGCCTGCAGGCATTACCCTGCAACTGATATTAAATCTTGGGTCCAGAACTTCCCTTGTGCCGCATGCCCTTGACAAGAACACATTTTCAATCTTTGCATTTGCGCCTCGGCCAATGTATGAAAAATTGAAATAGAAATACAAGGCTTCTGTTCCCTCGGCCAATCTTTCAGTGCTCAGGAAAATCGGGCTTTGCTTGCTGGTCAATGGAATCAAATCCCAGCTTTGGTTGCCGCTCCAGCAAGTTCCTATGTTGATTGTTTCCTTTGCGTATCCTCTCAGGCCTGATTGGTCAGTTGCAATCACAAGTATATTTGATTTCTTTGCCTGCTGTGCTTCCTGATTTAATCTTGTATCCCTAAATTCAGAGGGGGAAACTTCAGTCAGCCTTGTTGACAAGCCAAAAGCAGCAGTCAGGTCCACTTTTTCAAATTTAAAATTTCCTTCGCTGTCTGCTGTCACAGATTTATCGGCGCCTTCTTTGCAAGCAGCTCGCGACGCAATTAATGACTCACATTTTGATTCCAATTCAGACTCTGGTAATTTTTCAAGCTTGGACTCAAAATCTGCGGTGACATCAATACTGGAGTTCGGAACATTTTGGGCTTCATTTGGAATGCCTGTCACTTGAATTGAAGTGTTGAATGCGCCAAAAGGAGTTCTGTCAACAAATAAGTGCACTCTTGCATTTGGCTTTGTCTTGCCTATTATGTTAATTTCATTAGCCAAATTTTCATAAACCTGTGCACCTGGTGACGGACTTGTTATCTTAACCGTCGGCTTTTTGGAGTCGAGCGTTACAATTTTTTCGCTTGTGAATTTATTTCCAGCCTTGTCCTCAAAAACAAGTTTTAGATTATATTTACCATCGCCTTTATCAAGCCTCACAACAAAATTAAAGTCTCCATTGGCCTCAACTGTAAGGGTTGGCTTCCTTGATTCTTCCAGCACGTCAATGGGATTTGGCTTTAGGCCTAATGTCTTACCGCCGGGCAGGGTTTTTGCAATTATAGGATCTGACTTTGCGCCTTCATTGTCAAAAATATTTACAGAAGACACCTCATACCTATACTCTTTGTTGCTGTCCACCAAAGCATCAATATAATTATTATAACTGGCGGGGTTTGTTTTTGCTATAGGCCCAACATCATCCCGATAAACAACATAGTGGCTAAAGTCCTTGTCCTTTGACTCATCCCATTTCAATTCAATGGAGTTTTGGTTTGCTTTGGCAACTTGAAGACCGGTAACTTTTGCGGGCACAGAAGACTGCTCTGCAGCCAAATCTATGAATAATTTTATAGTCAATGGCTTATTCACATTGCCGCTTATTGTAAAATTTAGTTTTGATACAAGATTCTTTATTTCTTCTATCTTAATTATTGGAGATTCTTTATCAACTGTAACATCAAATGTTTTCTCGTTCTTGTTTCCGGATTTGTCCTCTACAACAATTTTTATCTTGTTTTGCTTGTCCAACTGAACTTGGGCGAATGCAAACTGCCCGGATTCTCCAATCTCGTCTGTGTTCAGATTTCTTCTTGGAGCATTAAAATCATTGACATACAATGTAACAGAGGAAAATGGCCTTGTGGTGCCAGATATGTCAATAAAATTCTTGTTGAAATATTGAGGGATTGAAACTTCTATCGGAGGGGGTCCTGAATCTCGTTGAGTTGATTTGGTATTATTTGTTGCTGAAGTGTTGGTTGATGCGACTCCATAAGCGGACGCTGACAATAATGGCATAGTTAAAACTAATTGTATCATGAATGCACTGATTACATCATTGATTTTTTGATTCATTTTTTGGATTTATATTTTCTATTTTGTTTTATTTGAATTCCGGAGCAGGAACATTTCTCGAGTACGGTTCCAAGCCAGCCAAAAACAATGCCATTTCATCTTCGTTTGCCGAAGCCTGGTAAACTGTGTGGAACACAATCTCATTTCCTTTTTGTAAATCATCTTTGCTGATTTTCCATTTTCCTGAATAGCCCCCAATCAAGTTTTCATCGTTTGTAAGGTAGATGGTGATGTCGTATGAAACGTCTTTTCCAAGAGGCAGCCTTAATGGAAAGCCTCCTTCTTGCGGATAAACAACAAAACTGTCAAATCCTGTTTCATTGCCTTTTATGAATATGGATGCTTTCTCATTTCCTGTAAGGTCTTCTGCTTTGGCCGTGCTTGAAAGCTGGTGCTTAACAATTTTGTAGTTGAATTCTTTTAAGGGGTTCATGAACAGGACATACGACCTTCCGTCAACATCTGTCTGCATGAATGACTGGGAGTCAGCATATCCATTTTTATTGGCTTTGAGCACTGCATTGACACAGTAAGGCATTTTTTTTGTTATGCCTGCAGCTGCGCCAAGGCTGAGCCAGTCAGTTTTGCCCATGTCGCAGTAAAACCTGCCGCAAACAAAAGTCAGGTTCACGTCGTTAATGTAATCTCCTGTTACGTTATTAGTAGTCAAAACAGTAATTTCATTTTGCACGTCACTGCAATAGGATTCTGATGAAACATCGTCAATTGACTCGAATAATGTCTTTCCTTTGTTAATTCTATTCGGCTGATTATGGTCTATATCAACAGTAAATGCGAAATTAAACTGATATTGCTTGTTTTTTTCTGTTTCTTTGTCAAAAATAGTGGCAAGCACAGGATAACTGATGTCATAAGTGAAGTGCCAAATGTGCAGGCAGAAAAACTTAAGCAAGTCCGTGCCTTTTTGGGAATCTGATTTCAGCACTCCATTTTGGCTTGGCCTTGCAAATATATCAAGCGGCCAGTTTTCATAATTAAACGTTACTTTCATATTTTTGTAATTCTTTTGTGCATCATTTGCTATTCTCCACACGTAATGCTGCTGGTAATAACTTTGAGAGTAAGTCTCTTTTCCATTCGGGTTTGGCACATAAATGTCAGGATTATAGTCGGTGCCTTCTATCTTTATGTAAGGCAGATTAAATCTTAACAATTTCTTTAATTCATCCTTAATGTTGCTAAGAAGCCAAGTTTTGGTTTTGCATGATACCCCTATATCTGTCACAGGAATATTCTGGTCCATTGAATACAAATCAATTGTCCTTTTCTCAAGGAAATAATCATTATTTTCCCGCTGCATTATGAGTTTGGCAAGCTCGTATGCTTTCTTGAATCTTATAGGCACCTCATATCTGAAATTTTCCAATAACGCCTTGAAGTTTCCATACTTGCCAATGACTTCAAGCTGGTAATCTAGTTCTATTGACGTGTCCTCGTCATTAAACTTGACATCAACTGTCGGGTCTTTTAATTTATTGATTTCAAATGTCGAGTTGAACTGCTCAAAATTGTTGAGACAGTCATTTAATTGTGCTTTGATGTAATTTTTCAATTGCAGTCTGATGTAATCTTCTGTCGGCACAGATTCTATCCCGCTGTACCACCAGTAAGGTATTTTCAAACCAGACTGCGGAAAAGAAGACAAATATCTTCTATAGTCCTGACTAATGACTTCAGGAATATTTATGTAGCCTCCGCTAAATCCAATTCTTTGCAAGCCATCCTCGGCGATATTTTTCATGCAATTCTCAACATAAGATTTTATTGGAACTAATTCCGGCTGCACAAATTCAATTTTCTTTTCAGTTTGCTTTTGATAGTAAAAATAAAATAAACCAAGCAAGAGTACAAGGACAGCAGCTATCATGAATATGCTAACTTGGGATTTATTAAATACTAAATATCTGCCTCTTTTTTTTATTTTCATTTTATGCTGTTTTTCCTTAAAGCCTTAACGTCTATCTTATTTAAGTCTATCTCGACATAATCTTTTTCGGTCAAATCAAGGATCTTGACAATATCAGAAGGAACCCTCACAACCAGCCCGCCGCTGGTCTTGATAAGTTTTTTTGCGTATTTCATTATATATGAAATATATTTATTTTATATATACTTTAATGTGAAAACCATATTTTTATATATAAATCATATATTGACTTTATAAAGTTTTCTGTTTAAGAAATGAAGACTGCAAAATTTTTAGAACAACTTAATAGTAATAACAAAACAGAAAATTTATATAGGACAGACTTATCCAACAATGATGGATTTGGATGCAATACTTGCCAATTATGAACCATTCTATTGTTTTTCATGAAAAAACAGAATTGCAATGGTATTTGGATAATGGTTATGCTGAAGAAGACATAAGGAGTGGAAGAGCCCATACGGAAAAATATAATGAAGCACACTGGATTGCTACAGAAGAGACATTTAAATTATATCAATTCGTTTCTGAGAGGTTTTATAGTCATAGATTGCCAATGACAATTGTTTATATAACACAACCTACAATGGAAGAAAACAGTTTAAGTTGGTTTCTCAGTTTGTTGGATCATCCAGACCAATTAAGTGTGAAGGATGTAGTAAAGGGATTAACTTTATTTGAGATGTTTGGCGGCGTGTATAGCAACAGGACCCAAATGCTTCAGAAATGCGAGCAGTTCATAGTGGATTGTAAAGGAAAATATTATAGAGAAATTTGTGATTTTTTTCAGAAAAATGACATTAGTTGATTCAACAAAAATGTTATTTTATATTTTACCTATCTCATTCACCAATGTAGAAGTGTAGTATCTCACAATGCTTAGATAAATTATTGCTATCAGTCCAAAAAATATTGATGAATAATTAAATGCAATTATCCTGCTCAGTTGCAGGATAATGAAAAGCAGCAAAAATATTACAGTGTAAGGCAGAAAGAACAGGTGCAATTTTGAAATGCTGAGCTTTATCGAGTAAGGGATTGATTTCAGGCTTTGTTGTTTCATAAAAACTGAATAAAGGGTATTGGTAAGATATAATCCAATTATAGTTATTGCCGTCAGAAAACTTGGAACTGCTTCCTGCTGAACAATATATGCTACAAGAAAAGTTAAGGCAAACCAAAATCCCATCCAAACGAGGTTTAACATTAAAAATTTTGAAATAAGGCCTAGAGTTATTTTTGTCCTTGTGGTTTTAGCCCAGATTATGCATTTCAATATGCTTGCTATGAAAATTATTGCCAGCAACAGCACAATAAATGAGAATACAAGAAGATAATAGAATTTTATTTCTTCCCTCAACAATTGGCGGGCTATTTCCAAGCCCAATGATCCCACATTATTTGGGAAATTAAATGATGACATTTTTACAGTTACCCTATCGAACCAAAACGTGAATAGAAAAATCGCTGAACTGTAGAATAACAAGTCTGAGATTATTACTAGTATTATGCTCAAATCAATTTTCTTGAAAGAATTTTGCAAAACTCTGTTGTTCCATTCCAAGAAATGCGTTTTGTGTTTTTCCATATTACATCTCCAATAATTTCAATTCACTTATTTTTGAAAAATGTTTCTTATTGAATGTCGCGAATTTGCAGTTATTTGATACAGCAATTGACGCTATGAATACATCGCGAAATTCGACTAGACTTCCAGATTTTTCCAGACTTTTAAAGATTTGACTTGATTTTATAGCGGAATTTTCATCTAATGGCATAACAGCAAGCCTGAAGTTACTCAATTTTTCAATAATTCGTCTTGTTCTATCAGAACTATAAAGTTCCTTACTTTTCTTTTCATAATAAATATTTTGTTTATTTTCTATTTAAATCTTTCTAGATTTTTTATTAAAAATCATTCAAGTCAGCATCTGTGCCTTGTGGCTGGGATTGCTGCCCTCGCGTGAATGGCGTTGGCTCTCCTGAAGATTGCTCTATTTTGTTGCAGAGCCTATTATTTTCTATTTTCCATCTAGATGGTATCCTGTCAAATGTTATGCAAATTTTATCATAAACATTTTTGCTCTCTTTTACAATAGCCGGCTCTGATTTTTCTGTTTTTGTTGAGCCGAATCTTCCAAATGATGAGCCTCTGCCTATATTTATGTTTTTCTTGAACAATTGTAAATTAGCTCCTTGATTCATGATTAATAAATTTATGCTCATGTTTTCAGGCGCTCTTGGATCATTATCATAGTCCCCATTCCTTACCTGGAAAGTTATCTTGTATATGTAAATGATTTCACCTTTTTCATTTTTTATTGGCTGCGTTACTGTAGCTTCAATATGCGCTGCCACCTGCGCCAGTCCTTGAGGTGTTTCTGCGTAAGCAACGCCATTGTTCTGCGTTTTCAAGTCTGCGTAATCAGTGCATATCTTGCTTGACCAGTAGTCTGTACCCAAGTATAGCTTTGAGAATATTTCATCAACTTTATTCCTCCAATTCAACAAGTCTTTCTCATCCCTAAACAATGAAGCATAATAACCCAAGCCCCTGAATTCAGTGAATATTCTTTCCAAGCCCAAGAAAAAATCCTGGACACGCTCCACTCTTGCTGCATGCCTTTCTTTTTTATAGTCTTCATCTCTTTTTTTATCTGCTTTTTCCTTGTGATCTTTTCCTTCGATTCCTGCGTATTTAATGTCTTTTTCTAATTGTTTGTCCTCTTCATTGCTGCTTCTTACGTAATTTCCACTAGCATCTTTTACATATATTTTCCCGTCTTTGTAATAAGTATTGCCAGTTCCTCTGTTAGTAATTTGTTGATATCCATCTTTATCTGGAGATCCCAATGAGAAATCATATTTATTTCCAATGGATATATGTGTTATATAAGTGTCCTGTCCGATTTCTGAAGGTGTCCCATAAGTAACATCGACAGTGTAACCATTAGAAGTTGATTTTGTTCTAGTTACTGTTTTATCTTTTTCATTGTATTCAATAGAAGTATATTTTCCATTAATAGTGCCGTCATCGTTTTCAGTACAGCCAGCAACTAAATCTGTACATGTAATCTGAGTTGTACTTCCATCTGGTCTTCTTATTGTCTCTGTTCTAATTCTATCTTTGTCATCTGCACCTTTGCCCATTGTGTACCTTGATGTGAGAGTGCCGTC
>JAHFQL010000102.1 GCA_023259315.1 Candidatus Woesearchaeota archaeon
GGGAACAAGATGGCCCAAGTGAACAGGCCCGGATGGAGCTCTGCCTGTATATAAGTAGAATTTGTTTCCTTTCTCGACTTGCTCTAAAACAGTGTCAAAATAAGTATGCGCAAAAAAAATCTTTCTTTTCAAGAAATAGTGCAATTCGCCTGTGCGTTTTTCCAGCCTTGCCAGTATTTTTTCATCAAGAGGCTTGACGCCAAATTCCCTGATTAGCTTATCATAGTCTATTTCGCCGCTCACTTCCCACGGCGTTACAACATATTTTTTTGCCATTTTTGTTTATTATTTTTGTTGTTTTATAAATGTTATGTGGGATTTTTATTTCAAGCTATTCAAGATTTCCTTGATTGCGGCAACCCTGTCTTTTTTGCCGAATATTGAAGTGCCAGCTACAAAAACATTGGCGCCTGCATCGAGAGCAGCCCTTGTAGTGTAAGGATTTATGCCGCCATCAACCTCTATGTCAAGTTTTGGTTTTAGCTTCCTTAGTTCTCTAAGTTTTTCCATTGTTGATTCTATAAATTTCTGGCCTGCCCAGCCTGGCTCGACTGTCATTATCAAAACCATATCCACCATGCCAAGGTATTGTTTTATTTTATCTAATGGTGTTTTGGGCTTTATAGAAATAGCAGCCATTGTTTTATTTTTTCTTATGAAATTAAGCTGCTTTGCAGGGTCTTTGCATGCTTCCTCGTGTATTGTTATGGAATAAGCACCAGCATCAATAAAACCTTTAATATAAGAATCGCTTGGCTCATGAACCATCAAATGAACATCAAGTGGAACTTTTGTTTTTATTGTTTTAACAAAATTCGAGTCAACTGTTGTATGTGGTACAAAAATACCATCCATAATGTCGACATGAATCAAATCAGCATATTTCTCAACGTCTTTTATTTCATCATTTATTTTAGACAGGTTGGCAGAAAGTATTGAAGGGGCAATTTTTATTCTAGGCATTTTTTATTTATTTCTATTATTTTAGTGCTTAAACTTTCATTTTCCAAATAAATCCTTGATTGCATTTAAAGCTACCTCTCTTTTCTTTGGAAAGGCTGCTATGCTGATTTTCAGGTGAAAGCATTTGCCGGAGTCTGTCAAAACCAATTTTTTCTCGTTAATCCACGAGTCCTTGTCAAACCTGATAAAAAAATCAAGATTTTTGTCAAGTCTGGTGTCAGCTTGGCTCGAAATTTGAAGTTTTTGGCTCTTATCTAAATTGCCTGAGAGGTTTCCCAGAAATTGGTTTATTAGGTTTTCTTTTATTAATGCAGCTTCAAATACCTCTATTTTCTTGTCGTTAAAGCCAGTGGCATAGCTCCTATTCAAAACAACTTTGTTGTTTTCCAAGCTAAATGGGAAGAGCCTCAAGAAAGCGTCCAAAATTGATTCGCTATTTTCGTATTCATAAGAAAATACAGTTAGCCTTATTAAATGAGCATATTTCATTTAATTATAATTTCTCTAGCACGCTCATGATATTCCATATTTGGGTTCTAGTATAGGACTGTAGGTTGACATCGCTGGAAATTTCGTCAAGCCCGTTTAATGCCTTGTTAACCTTGATGGATAGCTCAGCAGCCTCCTTTAATGTGCCAATTATGGACTCTATTTTTGTCCTTACATTTTTGGGGACAGTGGCATCTTCCTGTATCTCATTCAGCCTATTTATTGCAGCATCTACCTCGCTTATTTGCTCTGCCATGTTGTTCATATTTAATCTTCCTTTTTTATTTTCTTTAGAATTTCAGACTGCAATTTTGAAGCTTTTTCCCTCACTTGCACTTCCTGCTTATCCATTGTCCTTATTCTGAGCTCAAGCATCTCTTTTTTTGAAGATAAATCGGCTTTCAATTCATCTTTGTCAGCCTCAACCATGATATTTCCAACAATTTTGTAGGCTTTATCCGTATTATCAAGCTCATTCAAAGCCGACTCGACCTCGACAAGCTGCACCTGGAACTGCTGCTTCTGCCCCAGAAAACTCTGCAGGCTCTGCTCGAACATCTGCAATTGGCTTATTTTCTGCTCTGTTTCTTTTGAAACTTCCATTTTTACCTTTGAGTTACGAGAGGATGTTTCGATAAAATAATCAATTGTAAGTTAGTTCACACGCATTTCACAAGTTTGCCGCTACTTTGCTTTTACTTTCGTATTCACGCTTCTAGGCTTAAAGAGTATCTTGCTTCCGCAATACGGGCATCTCACTCTTTTCCTCAAGTAATCCATAGCAACTTTCTTGTTGCAATCAAAACATTTGTATTCTGCCATATCAAAAATCACCTTTGAAATCACTGGCTCTTTCGCTTAACGCAAACTTTACCAGTGATTTTTGAGTATGCTCAAAAATGCCTTGCATTTTTGACATTATGCTTCCTCTGAAGCCTGCTCATCTTCCATTTCTTCTTTTATAAGGTTTTCCTGCCCTTCAACAATTCCTTTGGCTTCTTTGGGTATGGACTTTTTTGTAATGGAATATGCCCTGCCTGTGAACTTTGCATTGCACTTTTTGCAGTGCCATATCCCAACAGCAACTCTCTTTACAGCTATCTTGCTGCAGTAAGGGCATTTATGCAGCTTTCTCTGCTCAGCCTCAATTTTAGAGAATTTGAGTTTTGTTTTTCTTCCATACCTTGCTCCAAATCTTTTTACGGACCCTAGTTTTTCTTCTTGTTTCATTTTTTGCTCTTAAATGGGGCTGCCCGGAGTTTCAATATTTTAGTTTTTGAACCGGGGTCTTCTGGTCCCAAACCAGAAAGGATGTGTCCAAGCTACCCTACAGCCCCGTGCTTTGAGTAGCCCATGCCCGTCTTTATTAGGATTAAACCCTTATTTTTAAATCTATCGAAATGCATAAATGCGCGGTATACACCAACAAGTTATTAAACAATATATACTTTAGTCTGGGCATGATGCTGTCCCGTTACCAAGCCGAGCAGCTTTTGGAAGCAAGGAAAAATGAGTTAAAGTTTGCAGATATTTCTCTTGATTTAAACATGTCAATAACAAAAATAAAAATTGAAGATAATTCTTTTATACTTCCAGACAGGCAAAAATTTGAATTTTCCCATTTGAAAAAAATAATTAAAGACAGCAAGAGCTGTTTTTTAGCTCAAAATAACTCATTGTCGAAAATGCAGTGGTTTTCAGAGCAAACTAACAGATTCTACAAACTTGTGCCGACAAAAGATGCTCCTACGATTGAAATTTCAGGCATAAGGATGCATGCCACCAAAGACATGACACCGATGGAAGACACAAAAAGAAAGATAGAGAGCATAATGCCAAATGGCATGGTCTTGGATACCTGCATGGGGCTTGGATACACTGCAATCGCAGCTTCAAAATTTGCTGATTTTGTAATAACTTGCGAGAAAGACGAAAATGTGCTGGAAATTGCAAAGCTAAATCCATGGTCAAAGGAGCTTTTCAACAACAAAAAAATAAATATTTTAAAAGCTAATATTATGGAACAGATTAAATTATTCAAAAGCAATATGTTTGATGCAATAATTCATGATCCGCCGAGATTGAGTTTGGCTACAGAGCTGTATTCTCTTGAGTTTTACAAGCAGATTTTCAGGGTTCTCAAAAGCAATGGCAAGATTTACCATTATACAGGAAGCCCCGGTAGCAAAAACAGGAAAATCAATCTGGCAAAAAATGCAGGCGAAAGGCTAAGGGTTGTAGGCTTTAAAGATATACAGAAAGCACATTATGGATTGACAGCTAAACGGTAGTGTAATCTTTATAAACATATAATATTTCTAATACCACTATGTCAATAACAGAAGCACAAAGATTTCATTTGAAGAAATTCATCAAGGAACTGGAAAAATTTAGGGGCAGGCACACAGAATTGGTTAGTGTTTACGTTCCCAAAGATTATGATTTAAACAAGATAATCAACCATCTTGCGCAGGAGCAAGGGACGGCATCGAACATAAAGTCAGCTTCTACAAGAAAAAATGTCACAGATGCCCTAGAGAGAATGATTCAGCACCTGAAATTGTTCAGGAGAACCCCGCCAAACGGATTAGTTGTATTTGCCGGAAACGTGGCTGAAAGGGAGGGCCAGCAAGACTTCAAAGTTTGGAGCATTGAGCCGCCTATACCTTTAAAAACAAGAATCTACAGATGCGACAAGGAATTTGTTCTTGATATTTTGAGGGACATGCTTGAAGCAAAGGAGGTTTACGGGCTGGTTGTTATGGACAGAAGAGACGCAAA
>JAHFQL010000017.1:0-1360 GCA_023259315.1 Candidatus Woesearchaeota archaeon
AAATCATTAGGTTATTGCATTGTATTTTGGCAGTATTTTATTATTAGCATTATATTTGCTTTCTTTATTAAAACTGATTCTATCAAGGCAATAATTGAAAATTGGTGGCAATTACTCACTATAGGAATTTTATGCACTGGAATTGCATTTTTATTATTTATGGAAGGAGTTAGAAAAATAAAAGCGCAGAAAATATTTATTATAACTACACTTGAGCCTTTAAGTGGAACTATTTTTGCACTATTTTTTTTGAAAGAAACCCTTTCGGTTATGACTATTATAGGGGCTGTTTTAATTTTATATGGGGTATACAGGATTGCTACTGGTAAAATTATCATTCCTATCACTACTTAATCAGTTATTATTTTTGATTTGCAAACACTGCGCATTTTCCAACACCTTTAAAAATACTTAACAATTCCAGTATTAAAATGTCACGACCAAAAATCTCCATAATTGGAGCAGGAAATGTAGGCGCAACAACAGCCCATTGGATTGCTTCAAAAGAATTAGGAGATGTTGTATTGCTCGACATAGTTGAGGGAATGCCGCAGGGTAAGGCTTTGGACTTGATGCAATCAGGCCCAGTTGAATACTTTAATGTTGATGTCAAAGGAACAAACAAATACGAGGACACAAAAAATTCTGACATTGTTGTTATAACGTCAGGAGTTCCAAGAAAGCCCGGAATGTCAAGAGATGACCTGATATCAATAAACACAAAGATTGTGAAGGAAGTCACTGAAAATGTTGCCAAGCATTCTCCAAACTGTATTTTGATTGTTGTTACAAATCCACTGGATGCAATGGTTTTTGTCGCTTCAAAGGCAAGCAAATTTCCTCATCACAGGATTATAGGCATGGCCGGGATTCTGGATTCAACAAGATTCAGAACATTCATTGCAAAAGAACTTGATGTTTCATTTGAAGATGTTGATGCAATGGTTTTAGGCGGCCACGGAGATACAATGGTGCCTTTGCCCAGATACTCAACTGTAAATGGCATTCCAATAACTGAGCTATTGCCCCAAGATAGGATCGATGCTTTGGTTAAAAGAACTAGAGATGGGGGCGCTGAGATTGTGAATTTGTTAAAAACAGGCTCTGCCTATTATGCCCCAAGTTCCGCAGTTACGGAAATGGTGGAATCAATTTTAAAAGACAAGAAAAGAATTTTGCCATGCGCTGCTTACTGCGGTTCTGAATACGATGTCCGTGGACATTTTGTCGGCGTTCCAGTAAAACTCGGAAGAAAAGGCGTTGAGAAAGTGATTGAATTGAAATTGACATTGGAAGAGAGCGCTGCTTTCAAAAAATCAGTGGAGCATGTCAAGGGCTTGGTAGCAACTGCTGAGAAATT
>JAHFQL010000017.1:1460-16835 GCA_023259315.1 Candidatus Woesearchaeota archaeon
TAAAACTCGGAAGAAAAGGCGTTGAGAAAGTGATTGAATTGAAATTGACATTGGAAGAGAGCGCTGCTTTCAAAAAATCAGTGGAGCATGTCAAGGGCTTGGTAGCAACTGCTGAGAAATTCTTATAAAAAATTACTTGACCATTTCAACAAAATATTCATGCACTCTTTTATCATTTGTTAATTCCGGATGGAATGTTGAGGCTAGAATATTATTTTTCTGGATTAAAACCGGTCTGTTGTTGAATTTCGACAATATTTTCACGCCATTCCTTACTTTTTCAATGACTGGCGCCCTTATAAAAATTCCGTTGAACTTTCCGATTTTATCAATCTTTAACTCTGCCTTAAAGCTGTCAATCTGCCTTCCGTAATCATTTCTTTTGACAGAGATGTCCAGCAAATTCAGCCTTGGCTGCTTGCTGCCTACGATGCCTTTCGACAACAGTATTGCGCCTGCGCATGTTCCGTAAATCGCCATTCCTTGATTATGTTTTTTGATTATTTCCTTGTCCAGATTATAGCGCTGCATCAGATTTCCAATTGTTGTTGATTCACCGCCAGGAATAATGAAGCCATCAACATCTTCCAAATTTTCCGGAAGCCTGATCTCTGTAGCAGTTACATTGCATTTTTTCAGCATTTCAACATGCTCCCTAAAATCTCCCTGCAAAGCAAGAACACCGATTTTTGTCATTTGTTTTTCATATTTTATTTAGATGTTATGCAAACAAAATTTTAATTCCCCCTTTCCTGCAGTCTTATTTCCAGTTCCTTGATATCCAATCCTTTCATGGCTTCGCCCAGGCCTGCTGACACATTCGCAATCAATTCAGGATTGTCAAAATGTGTTGTGGATTCGACAACTGCTCTTGCCATTGCATATGGATTTTGGCTCTTAAAGATTCCAGAGCCGATAAAAATCCCATCGCAGCCAAGAAGCATCATCAAAGAAGCGTCTGCCGGAGTTGCAACGCCGCCTGCTGCAAAATTGACAACAGGCAATCTTTTCATTTTTTTTGTTTGCTCGACTAATTCTGCAGGCACTTTGTACTTTTTTGCTTTTTCATTCAGTTGCTTTTGACTCATATTCTGCAGCGCCTCAATCTCTTCATTGATTATTCTAATGTGTTTTACAGCTTCAATTATATTGCCTGTGCCAGCCTCCCCTTTGGTCCTTATCATGGCAGCGCCCTCATTTATCCTTCTTAACGCTTCGGGCAAATTTCTAGCGCCGCAGACAAACGGAACTTTAAATTCAAGTTTTTTGACATGCCTTTCATCTGCTGGCGTAAGAACTTCGCTTTCATCAATGTAATCAACTTCTAACGCTTCAAGAACCCTTGCTTCTGCAAAATGTCCAATCCTGCATTTTGCCATAACTGGTATTGTCACAGCAGACATTATTTCTCTTATCTTCAAAGGGTCTGCCATTCTTGCGACTCCTCCTGCTTTTCTTATGTCGGCAGGCACCCTCTCCAAAGCCATGACAGCAACAGCTCCTGCTTTTTCTGCTATCTTGGCCTGCTCGGCATTGACTACATCCATTATTACGCCGCCTTTTAGCATTTCTGCCAGGCCTTTTTTCAATAGAAATGTCCCTTTTTGAATTTTTATCACAAGAATTGATAATAAGTATTGGATTATAAAGGTTTTGGAAACCTGCGTCCACAGAGTTATTACTCGGGGCACTCGTCGTCCTATCAAATGAGCGATAGCGATACGTCAAGGACAATCGTTTAGGGCACACTCACGTAAAAAGTAATATGAATCGAGAACTATGCTAATTTGACAATAAATTATTTGAGAATTTATTTTTAATAATTATTAAACTTTTGATTTCTTCTTAGTTATTGAACGATAAATTGTTTGGGTCAACCATGCCACAATAAATGTAAAGACTAAAGTAAAACCAATCATTATACAAAGATTAACAAAATTGAATTGATTTTTTATAATTGCATTTGAAGTGTAAGCTGATAAAATACCTGAAGAAACCCCAATATACGAAAGCCAAAATATATCTATAAATACTTTACTATGTTTTTTCACGTCAGGAGTTGGTAAATTATAAATACTCAGTCAATCATTTGTTTACTATGAAAGAAGAGTACATAATAGACACATCAATTTGGGTTGACCTTTATGAAGACAGAAAATGATATAACAATGAACCATTAGGCGATTACGCTTTTAAGCTACTTGTCAAAATAAAAGCAAAAGAAAGTGCTGTTTACTTACTGATTTTCTTATCAAGGAACTTGAAACGCTTTATTCAGTTGCAGAAATCAATGGAATGTTTAAGCCATTTGAGAAAATTATAAAAAAGATTATAGCTACGGAAAAACAAAGAGAAGAAGCCAAAAAAATTGCAAAAGAAAGAGACGTGCCTGCTGGTGATGCCTTGCATGCAATAGTAGCAAGAGACAATGATTTAATTCTTGTAACGAGAGACAGACATTTCAGAAAACTGGAAGATTTATCAAAACATTATAAGCCAGAAGAACTTATCTAACTTTTCTATCAAGCTCTTCAAAAACTTTCTGTCTTACTTTTTCCAGTTGCTCATCGCTTGTTTTCTTTTTGGAAGCTCCTTTAAGATGAGCAATTTCTATCATAGCTTCTTTTAGCTTTGTTTCTTCCACTTTTTCTCTAAGAGCATTTCTAATAAACTCTGTTCTGTTATGATAGCCTTGTTTCTCAACAATAGAATCTATTTCTTTCAAAAACATATCGTCCAGCTTTAAAGTAATCATCTCAGTTACCATATAGCTAGTGTATATACAACAGATATATAAACTTTTCGCTCAGATTCCTTCAAACAAGATGTTAAGTATGTAGTACCGTTGTGAGTGTGTTCTCTTTCATTCATTTTTATCGTTTGTGTCTTGAGTAATAATTGATTTTAATCGCTAATTTTAAATACTTAAAAATATCAGGCATGTTCTGGTGCATTATGGAAGAAACTGAAGAAATGCAAGTAGGAAGAATAAGCCATTATCTCCCGAAGATTGGAGTTGCAATTGTTGACATCATAGACGGCAGCATAAAGGTTGGTGATGAAATACACATAAAGGGCCATACAACAGATTTCGTGCAGAAAGTGGAATCAATGCAAATCGAACATGAAAAGATAGAGGCAGCACAGCCAGGCCAGTCAATCGGATTGGAAGTGAAAAAGCCGGTTAGGGCTAATGATTTAGTTTACAGGAACATTTAATTATGCTGAAATTTTTTTCTTTACTGCTATATTTTGAATCGAACCATATTTCTTAACCAGAAACCTGAACACAATGGGAGCTATAAATGTAGCAATCAAATCAACAGTGATTATTGCTGTGAATATTGCTGTTGAAATCAAGCCGTTACTTAATGCCAAAGTCGCTATTGCTAGCTCTGTATCACCTTTTGGCACAACTCCAAATCCAACAGTGATGCCTTCCTTGAATGAGCCCTTACTCAGCATAACCCCTATTATAGTGCCAATCACGGTTCCAAATATGTCTATCAGCAGCAAGATAGCAACAAGCAATATGTTATCGTTTGAAGCAATTGAACTGAAATCCGTTTTCAACCCGACGCTGACAAAAAATATAGGGACCAAAAACCCGAATGCAATCATATGTATGGAATGAGATATTTCATTCATTCTCCAAGGCTTTCGCTCAACGCCTGTGAGAAGAGTCTGCCTAACCAAAATGCCTGCAATTAATGCCCCAATCAAGGAGCCCACGCCTGCTAATTCTGAGACATAAGCCATCAGCAACACTATAATCAAAGCACCCATAAAAAGAGATGATTTTGATTTGTCACGCTCAAAAATATTCAAAGCAATCGGAATCAAGGAGAACCTGAATATTGTTACTATAAGCACAAAACCAACAATGTCAATGGTTAATTTTTGTATGCTTGTTTCCCCTAATGCCACCGAATGAAAAGCAACAAGGAGTACGCTTACAAGGAACAATTCAAAAACATCATCAACTGTCCCCGCAGATATAATCAAATTCCCTATCTTGCTTTTTATCAATTTTAGCTCTTCAAGAATATCCAATGAAATAGCTTGAGAGCTTACGGACAACGAAATCCCAATAACCAAAGAAGCAATAGTGCTAAAATTAAAAATAAACCTTCCTGCAAGAAAGCCAATGATAAGGGGTATTATTGTATTAAAAACTGCTATCAGAAAGGATTCCTTGAAGTTTCGCTTGAATTCCTTTGGGTTAATCTCCAGCCCAATAAAAAAGAATAGTAAGATAATGCCCATATTCGTAATCAATGAAAACGCGGAATACACTTCATCAGTAAACAAGACGGTTTTTATTACCGGAATTCCCAATACAACACCAGCCAGAATCTGTCCTATAACCCTTGGAAGATTGAAATATCTAAAAATTTCAGAGAGCGTGTAAGCAAGAATAAGCGCAATAAGCATCACAAATAACGGGTCTACCATTTTTATATTCTTAGAGAGTTAGTATATATAATTTTTCTTTTATTTGAATTATAAAAACAATAACTTTTTAATAAACCTATAATTTATTTTGGCTATGCCAACAGATAAAGAAATCAAAAAAGAGTTTAAGATAAAAGCAAGCAAAGAGCCTGATAAATATTATGCCACTTCTGTTCTTAAAAAAGAAGGGTTTAGCAGAAAACATTGCAGCAAATGCGGCACTTATTTCTGGTCGACAACCAAGGAGGGATTATGCGGGAATCCCGCTTGTTCTGGGGGGTTTAGGTTCATTAACAACACTCCTGCAAAGAAAAAGCTTGATTATATAGGAGTCTGGACGGAGTTCTCGAAGCTCTTTAAGCAGTGGGGTTACACTCCGATAAAAAGATATCCAGTTGTTGCGAGATGGCGCGATGATACTGATTTTGTGCAAGCATCCATCTATGATTTTCAACCATACGTTGTATCAGGCGAAGTTGATCCGCCGGCAAATCCGTTGGTTGTGCCGCAAATGTGCTTGAGGTTCAATGACATCGACAATATCGGAATAACAGGAGCGCATTACTGTGCTTTTGTAATGATTGGCCAGCATGCTTTTATGAAGCCGAGAGACTGGAATCAGGAAAAATATTTTACAGATATACACAATTGGCTAAAGCAAGGTCTTGGGCTGCCAAACGACGAGATAAAATTTCATGAAGACGCGTGGGCAGGCGGCGGAAACTTTGGACCCTGCATGGAATATTTTTCTCGCGGATTGGAATTGGGAAACCAAGTCTACATGATGTTCGAGCAGACTCAATCCGGCTTTAAGGAATTAAACCTTAAGGTTCTTGACATGGGCTTGGGACATGAGAGAAATGCGTGGTTTACGCAGGGGAAATCAACAAGCTATGAGACTACTTTTCCGACTGTTGTCAAAAAATTATATGAAATAACTGGGATAAAGGTCAATGAGGAGATGATGCGAAAATTCCTGCCTTATTCATCTTATCTGAATGTTGATGAAGTCGAGAATATCGACGCTGTGTGGAAGCATGTGGCAAACAAGACAGGCTACCAATTAAGCGAGTTGAAAAAACATATTCTTGAGCTGGCTGCTTTGTATTCAGTTGCAGAGCATTCAAGAGCTCTGCTGGTTGCTTTAAGCGACGGTGCCTTGCCATCAAACGTTGGAGGCGGCTACAATCTAAGAGTTATCTTGAGAAGGTCTCTTTCATTTATTGATAAGTATAACTGGGAGGTTTATCTTCCTGATTTATGCAGGTGGCATGCAGATTACCTCAAAGATTTGTTTCCCGAATTAAGCAAAAACCTGGATGATGTTGAAAAAATTCTTGAAGTTGAGAGAGAAAAATACGAAGCCACAAAGAAAAAAACAAACTCAATGATTTCAAAGCTTGTGAAAGAAAATATCGATGAGAAAAAATTATTAGTATTATATGATAGCTATGGGATAACTCCAGAAATTGTGAGGGAAGAAGCATTGAAATTTGAAAAAAAAATTGATATTCCGGAAAATTTCTATGCAAGAGTCGCTGAATTGCATGAGCGGCAGGAACAGGAGCATGCAACAAAGAGGGAAGAGAAATTAAACCTTGAAGGAATTCCCGACACTAAAACTCCATATTTCGAGGATTATAAGAAAGACAAATTCAGCGCAAAAATATTGAAAGTTATTGATAACAAAATAATTTTGGATGAAACATATTTCTATCCAACCAGCGGCGGGCAGCTTCACGATCTAGGAAAGATTGACAATTACGATGTTGTTGATGTCTTCAAGCAGGGAAAAATAGTTGTCCATGTTTTAAATCTTAACCCTAAATTCAAGGAAGGAGATACTATTCATGGCCAGATTGATTTGCAGAGAAGAATGCAACTGGCAAAGCACCATACAGCAACTCACATTGTGAATGCAGCAGCTAGAAAAGTTCTTGGAAGCCACATTAATCAAGCGGGAGCAAAGAAAGACATTGACAAGGCTACGATTGACTTGACACATTACCAGAATATAACAGAGGAAGAGCTCCAAAGCATTGAGAACGAAGCAAATAACTTAGTGAAGCAAGGAATTAAAGTGCACAGCACATTTTTACCTAGAACAGAAGCAGAGCAGAAATTCGGGATGAACATATATCAAGGTGGCGTTGTTCCTGGAAAAATTTTAAGGATAGTCAACATAGATGGTGTTGACGTCGAGGCCTGCGGCGGCACCCATCTTCATAACACTTCAGAAGCAGTAGAAATAAAAATTTTGAAGGCAACAAAGATTTCTGACGGGATAGTAAGGCTTTACTTCACTGCCGGCGAAGCAGCGCAGAAAGAGAAAAAGCAGGAAAAAGAAATTTTGGAGGAAGCTGTTAGATTATTGCAAGTTGAATCCAATCAATTGCCTGCAAGAGTTAATGAATTGTTTGATAAATGGAAACTTGCAAAAAAAGCTGCTGAAAAGAAGAAAGATATTGATGTTAATAAACTTGAATTAAAATCGACAGAAACATTTAATGGAAATGTGCTTGACAAGATTGCTGAAACTCTAAAAACGCAGCCGGAGCATGTTACTAAGACGATAAAGAGATTTTTGAATGAATTGGAAGATTTTAAGAAGAAATTAAAATAAAAATAAATTTAAGCAGCGAGTTCTTTCTGCACCGCATATGGTTTCATTTTTCTTTGCGACCTTGGCTTCTTGACTATGCCGTAAGTTTCCAATAACCATTGCTCTTCAGTCAATACTTCTCCATGCGTGTAATACATCTCTGCGTGCATAGCAAGCGCCCTTATCATAACATCATCGCCTTTCCTCATGGGATCAAGCCCATGAAAAGTTATAGTTTTTGCTATTTCATCCGGCGGGTCAAAATAGATGGGTCCTCTGTTTTTGTTTGTATATTTTATCCTGTAATGCGCATCCTCTATCTCAACCGAATATGAGATTCCGCTTTCAGGAGCCAGACTGTTAAAAGGGCGCGGCTCCAGCTCATCTTCTCTAATCGAATATGGAACTACCATTTCAGAAGTCGGTCTACTAAATGGATGTGATCCTATCGTATCGTCATTAACTATCGTTTCCAGCATTTTCATTTCACCCTCCTTAGTTTTTTACAACACATTCTAGAAAAAATTTGTTTAAGCCCCGCAGAACGTGTTGCGTTTGGGGCATACAAAACAAGAACGACTACTACATTAACTAAAAAAAATTCAAAATATTTTTTGATAAAATTGTTTTGTTTCAAATTAAACACCATGATCAGATACACTATAAGATTCAACACCATTAGATGTAACAGGCTGACCAGGACCGGCCTGAGGTGTATAAAATGCACTACTCAACGCTGCAGCTAAGGCTTCATTTAAGTAATTGTGCGTGCCACTACCTTTGTAGCTTGCTCCGTTCAAATAAACTACCTCAATATAAACTTCCGATGGACTATGAAGATTTTTTATTGTTATTTTTGTAGGAGTGCGAGGAATTGGAATAATATGGGCTTCCATGAATTCAGCAACAATACGAGTAAGTTCTAACCTAATCGCTTCATGCGCAGGGTCACTTAATATGATGTCCAAAGGTATATCCCTCACAATTGCCTTACCCGGACTAATTTGTGTACTCATTTTTCGTAAATATTTTAATATGTTTTCGTTGTAAGCAAACTTTATTTATAAGCGTACTGACACAATAGACACAAAATTTATATATTATGACACTATACTGTCATTTATGACATCTATAGCAAAGATAATAGCAAGGGAAATTGAAGAGGATGTTGTAGCCAGAAGGGCGCTTGAAAAAGGAATAGTGAGCATGAAGTCGCTTGCAGTTTATCTTATAAAAAAACATAAACTTTCAGCTTCTGCAGATGCGGTTGTCAGCGCAATAAGAAGATACAAGGAAGAAACTCCCTTGGAGGCAAAATATGAAAGAGCTCGAGAAGTGATCTCCAAATCCAATGACATACGCATAACAACGAACATAGCGGAAATATCAATAGAGAAAAACCAGGAAACTCAAAAAATCCTGCAAAAGGCATTTACAATGATCAACTATGAAAAGGGAGAAATTTTGCTAATTATTCAAGGCGAGAAATCAATAAAACTAATTTTGAATTCATCAAACAATGACAAGATACTTTCCTTATTTTCAAAGAAGTCTATACTCCATATTGAGGACAATCTGGCCGAAATCAACATCCACCTCTCTGATGAGGCAGTCAAAACCCCAGGCATAATCTCAACATTATCCACGGAGTTTATGCTGCATGACATAAACATCTACGAGTCGATGAGCTGCATTCCAGAAATGCTGTTTTTTGTCAAGCAGAAAGACATTGTCAAGAGCTATGAGATATTGTCGACTTTGATAAGCATGAAGGGTTAGTTATAGAGAACTTTGAAGAATTAATTATTTTTCATATTTAATTCAGAATTCTTTATAAAAATTTACCAAGTTTTGTTTGCTGGCTTATATTTTTTATCAGCAAGCTTTTATCTAGCAAATAATCAATGTTATAATTGATTTTTCTCTTTATTAATTTTCTTGAATACTCAAGCATTAATTCCTTTGATGAAAATTCTAATGGCTTTGCGCCCATGGTTTTTCTTGCGGCTTCACGAGTGACCCAAACACCCAATGGCATCGAATACTCATCAGTTATAAACCTCAAAGCTAGGACACTTGCTTGTTTTTTCATTTCTTTTAATTTTTCCAAAATACCAAGCCTTACGGTGTAATAGCCGCCAACAGTTCCAAATGCATATTCTTTTCTTCCTTTATAAGATTCGTAATCCGTTGTACACCTTAGCTGCCTTGAAAAATCCCAGTTTTGCGGAACATAAGTCTCAAATAATTCATAACTCCAGATTTCTGGAAACATTAAAATCAGGTAATAATTTCCCAAATAATTTCCAAAGAAAGAATAATAAGAATTTATCTCGCCAAAATTTTTTATTTCATTAATCAGATTTTTTCCAATTATATCATCGGTTGCAGTTATAGACCATCTTGTTGGAACTAATTTTCTGTCTTTTTTTAATCCTAGTATTCCTACACTTAAGATTCTGCTCAAGAAATTTTCGTCAAAATTATTTTCGTAAAGATAATTAACTGCATCAGTTGCTTTCAAGTCAATGTCATCAAAAACTTTGTAAACTTTCGTGTGAATTTTTGGGTTTTCCGTTATTGTGGCTTTCCTTAGTTTTGCGTTCGGTCCAGTTGGAGCCATATGAGAATCAAGATTTAACTGGAATCTTGGCTTTTCCTCCAATTGAATATCAACATCAACTGGCTTTGAAGACATGGCGATGTCCTGCGATAATTCAATTAATTTAACTCTTTTTTTGATGTTTACATTATTTCTGGAATTCAACAGAGAAGAACGGAAATCAACAATCTTCGGTATTTCAAAATTTTCAGAAGCCCAGTATCTTGGGGCATCATAAAGCCAGGCTTCATCATTTTGCTGGGGTGGAGCTAGAATCCCTACATTTATATTGGGATATCCAAACCTGCCGACAAAGGGCGCAACAGCATCGCTTGTGAATTCTTCCTTTCCCAGAGCTGATTTTACTCGGAAAATAGCATTATTCCTAGCGCATATTGGGCATTTTCCTTTTCCGCAATTTCCCAATGGGTCATAGCCTTTATGCTGCTTGAACGGAATCTGCATAAATCCATATAATCAAAGAATTAATATAAATTTTTGGGTAATGCTTAATTACTTACAAAATTTTTGCGTTTTCATTTAAAAGCATTTCTTTAGCCATATTTATTCTTTCTTGCTTATCCTCGATATTTACAATTTCAATAACCAAATCATCAAATTCTTTGTCTTGAATGTACTTTATACATTCTCCTATTGTCCACGATACTTTCTTAAAAAACATCATCAGCCTCAGGATTGCATATGATAAGGTTACAAGGATTAGGTGACGAGTAATCCCTTTCTTCAACCTCATCTGGTACGCTTCCAATCCCAAATACTGTTTGACGTCTTTGTGGAAAGTTTCTATTGACCATCTCTTTTTATATTCTCTTAAAACATAAACATCAGATTTTTTAACGTCGGTGCATATTATGTAAAATGGTCTTGACCATTTTTTCTTCTCTTCATTACATTGTTTCGATATCACCAGCTTTACAAACCCAACTTTTTTTAGCCTTATAATTTTGCTATGAATTTTGTATGTCTTATATTATAGCAGCGTTTCTAAATCCATTTTATGCAGAAATATAATTCAATTTAAAAATCTATATTTGAGAAATTATCCAGAAATTTACTCTTTTTAATACCCCTTACCAAACACCGCCCAGAATTTCGCTTCAGAGCCGCATTGGATGCATTTTCCTTTTGCACTCCTTTGCTCGAATGGAATGCATCTACATGTTGCTCCTTCAGCCTTGTCTTTAATAAAGTCTTCGCATTCAGCAGAGCCGCAGAATAAAACCTTTGCCATTTTTTTGTTTTTAATAGCGTCAATTAGCCTATACATATCCTTAGCCTCAACAATGCTTTTTTTCAGGAATTCTCCTGCATTTTTTAGCAGATTATCCTGAATTTCATTCAATGTCTCTTCAACCTTGGTTTCGCACTCCTTGAATTTAACGGTTTTTTTCTCGTTTGTGTCCCTTCGAACAAAAACTATCTGGTTTGCCTCAATATCTTTTGGCCCGATTTCTATCCTTAAGGGGATTCCTTTCAATTCCCACTCGTTGAATTTCCAGCCAGGGGTGTAGCCATCCCTGTCATCCAATTCCACGCTAAAGTTTTTTGCCTTTAACCTTTTTAAAATTTCCTTGGCCGTTGCAACAACAATTTCCTTATTTTCCTTGAACACAATTGGTACAATAACAACCTGCACCGGAGACAATCTTGGAGGCAAAACCAGTCCTTTGTCATCGCCGTGGACCATTATTATTGCGCCTATCGTCCTTGTGCTGAGCCCCCATGAAGTCGTGAACACATGTTTCTCTTTTTCATCCTTGTCAAGGAATTTTATGCCAAAAGGCTTTGAGAAATTCTGGCCAAGCATGTGACTTGTTGCCATCTGCAAAGCCTTTCCATCAGGCATGAATGCCTCGACTGTTGTTGTGAAATCAGCACCTGCAAATTTTTCCTTGTCAGTTTTTTTTCCTGAAATTACCGGTATTGCCATATAATTTTCAATCAAATCAACATACTCAAACAATTGCTGCATTACTTCTTTTTCAGCTTCTTCTTTGGTTGCATGCGCCGTGTGCCCTTCCTGCCATAGGAATTCCCTTGTCCTCAAAAACGGCTTTGCATGCTTGAACTCCCACCTTACAACAGAATTCCATTGATTTAACAGCAAAGGCAAATCCCTCCAAGAGCGTATCCATTTTGCGTAGCTCTCCATCATGACGGTTTCGGATGTAGGCCTTATGGCTAATTTTTCATTCAGCTCTGAATTTCCTCCTTTCGTTACCCACGCAACTTCCGGCGTGAATCCTTTAAAATGTTCTGCCTCCTTCTTTAGCAGGGATTCCGGTATAAACATCGGAAAATAACAATTCTTATGCCCAGATTTTTTTATTTTGACATCAAAGACTTTTTGTATCTTTTCCCAGACTGCGTAGGAATTAGGCTTGAAAACAATGCAGCCGGAAACAGAGCTGTAGTCAATCAAATCGGCTTTCAACACTACTTGGTTATACCACTCATTAAAATCCTCTGACTTTTTAACTGTCATTCCGATATCTTCCTTGTTTTCTTTTTGCTCCATTAGATTTAGACTTTTTAATTGTTTATATAAAGATTTTGGTGAGTGTTTATGATAATATTAATCCTAAACTTCTGCCCGCAGCGATGTAAAGGGCAGCGCTCCACATCTGTTTTTGAGCTCCGCCGCCTTGTCCAGTTTCTGCGTTATACCATTCCCTAAATCCTTCCAGCCTCGTCCACTGTGTAAATAATTTCTTTGCTTCTCTGTTTTTACCCATTTTGTTCAGCGCAAGCACAACATATCCTGTCACAAAAGGCCAGACTGTTTCGTACTGGTTGACGCGTTCAACTGAAACTCTTTCTTCGCCTCGCATGTCATTAGGCATGCCAAGTCATTGGCTTTGATGCCAACATTGGTCACAAGACTTTCAAATTTTCTTGCAATGTTTGTATATTGGCCTGCAGTTGGAATATCATTTAAAACTGCAAGCGCCTGCCCGAAAGCATCAAAGTCTTTAACATTTGGCTGATCAGTGTGGTATTCTCCATTCCAGAATTGGTCATTTATTCTTTCTTTTAACGTTCTGGCGCTTAAATTGAGGGCTTTGTATGCTCGAACAAGCAATGCATTATTTGATAGCAAAGCCACATCTGGTGGGAATCGCACATTGTCTCGCCAGTCAACTCCCCTGTAAAGGCCGTCTTTGACCCTGCTCTGAGAAAATTGAAAGGCTGCTTTCATGTTGCCATGATGGGCCTGCAAGAATTCAGTATCTCCAGTCAGCCTTGCGTACTTGACAACTGCGTCTATATATTGTAGTTCAGAATCAGTTGTGTCATGCGTTGCACCCATTGATTTTGGAACAAAGTTTGGGAAATAGTTATTCAATTTTTTCATAATCATCCAGAGCAATTCGCCATCGATAAATGCCCTCCGCAGTTTCTGCAAAGCCCAAGCCCGATAATTTCCGATAAAAAAGACAGGAATTCCTCCATCCTCTCCTTGTCTTATTGCTAAACTGTTAAGATGCTTTTGAACATGTTCCTCAAGGCCGGCTGCAACGAGGCCTTCTGCTGCGATTGCTAGATCTCTCGTAAAATATATGTTTTTGTATCCGTCACGTGTTGCGTCAGCCCAAATTCCGTCTTCCCCCACGCATTGCAAAAGAATTGACTTGGCATCTTGCATTTTTTCTTCTAATCCAGAATCAGGAGCCATTTATTTGGGAAAATTTATTGGTTTATAAAATTATGTCAATTTCATATGGGCTGTTAAGTATTTTGGATGAGTCCAAAAGAAATTTTTAAATACTACTATAAAATAGTTATAAAAAATGCAAGCGATTGCAGGAGTTCATAAGGAATCTGGATTTAGATTGGATACAAGAAATCTTGTAATGTCTGGACTTGAAGTAGAATTAGCTAAAATGGAAGAACAACTTAGAAATTCTCCATTTCAAGTAACAAGACTTCCAGCGTTAAGAGATTATTCTCAAATACCAGATGTTTTACACGTAGAAGGAAATGGATCTCATGTATACTTATTAAAAACAAGCGACATAGCTGGTGTTGGAATAGGCTATTTAGACCCTGCACAAGCAAGAGAATGGTTTAAAGATTTAGATACTGTTTTAGCAATTACCCAAGCTACATTTGATGGTGGTAGTATTGCAACTGGTACATGTGAAATTAAAGTATATGGTCAATATGCTGGAATGTTCGACCCTGCCCAATAGTTAGTCTCTCAATAATTAACTTATTCACTTTAGTTTTTAATTCTTGCCATGTTTTCCAGCCCAATTTCATATCTATTCAAATTATTTTAAGATGGAACTCGAGTTTTTGCATCCCAGTTTCTTAATTCTGTTCTTAAGATGAACAAGAGCAATGTTCCTAAAACCATCAAAGAACCATTTATCAAGACAGACTGGGCAGAGCCTATCTTGTGTGCAACATAACCAATGAAAATTGACGCAAAAGGCTGGACTCCGAATACAACTATGAAAAGAGTGCTCAGGATTCTTGCCCGCATGTTCTGCGGCGCTGTCACTTGTATCAAACCATTAGTTGAAGTGAATACTATCGGCAGCAACAGCGCGGATAAAAACAGGCACAGCATGGAAAAATAAGTGTTTCTTGATACAGAAAAAATTATCAGCCAGATGCCTGCCCACAAAACTGCAACCGAACTCAATCGCCCAATTTTCCTGGCTTTATGTGTCATTGGCACAATCAATGTGGAGCCGATCAAAGCTCCTGCGCCGGAAGCGCCCATGAGCAAGCCAAGGACTTCTGCATTTCCGTGAAGCACATCAGTTGCAATTGCCGGCATTATCTGCATCACAGAAAATGCAAAAAATGTGAGTATCAGGGTCAATAGCATCAAATCCAAGATTATGGGCTGGCTTTTTATAAACTTCAAACCGTCATAAAATTCCTTGAGGGGATTGCCTTCTTTTTTATGCGTGACTTGATTTGCGTTGATAGCAAGCAAGCTTGCAATCACAGCTATAAAACTAAGTCCATTCAGCCAGAATGCAGTTGCAACGCCAAGATATCCTATTAGCCAGCCTGCCAACGCAGGACCAAGCATCCTGCTTATCTGGATGATTGCGCCGTTTATGACAACGGCTTTCCTAACATTTTCCATTCCGGATAAATCCCCAATAAACGCCTGCTGAGCCGGCAAATCCAGCGTGTTGACAATTCCAAGAAGTGCTGATAAAATATAAATGTGCCATATCTGGATAATTTTTGACTGTGCCAGAAGAGCGAATATTATAGCAAGAAACATTGAAATTATTTGGGTTGCTATAAGCAATTTTCTTCTGTTCAATCTGTCAGCCCAAACTCCAGCCCAAGGGCCAAAGATTATGAAAGGCAAAAATCCAAGCATTGCAACTATGCCCAATTTTAATTCAGAATGGCTTAATTCCCATACAACCCATGCCTGCGCTGTCTGCTGCATCCATGTCCCAAGCATTGAAATTGATTGTCCGCTTATGTAAATCCTGAAATCCCTCAACTTCAATGGGCTGTATCCTTCAATTAAAGTGTTTATTGCCTTTTTCATCTCTAATATATAAGGATTAACAAAATCAATATTTAAGGGTATTGTTAGTCAGCAGTGGGCTAAGCCTCCCCACGTTAGTGGGGTAAATGAATGCCCACAATGTGCGTAAGCACATCAAAACTTATTTGAGTTTTCTCTTATATATTTTGCAACAACTTCTGCAGA
>JAHFQL010000018.1:0-8618 GCA_023259315.1 Candidatus Woesearchaeota archaeon
TTATTGGGATTAGCTATTTCGAATTCACAACATCTGTTTTTGGCCAAATGGTATCTTTCATCACAGGAACATTGCTTTATACTGTTATAAGGGAGTCTCTGCCAAGCGATAAAGCTGAAAGGCCATTATATTTTAC
This sequence comes from Candidatus Woesearchaeota archaeon, assembly GCA_023259315.1. The sequence continues at coordinate 137 of JAHFQL010000018.1, forward strand.
ACTGGGAGTTGCATCTTACGCTTTGATAATAATTGTCAGCTGGAACTTGCAATTGTAAAAAAGAAAGATTATTAAATAGAAAAGCATACAAAACTTGTTTAGGGAGGTGGATACAAAATGGCAAAGAAAAAAGTCAAGAAGATGAAGAGCAAGAGTATGAAAGAAAAAATGTGCAACTGCGGCTCAGGAAAGAAGTCAAGCGAATGCTGCGGCTGCTGTTGAAGGAGGCAATTAAAATGGGAAAAGACAAGATGAAAGGAAAAGGCTGCTGTTAATTTATTTTTGAATTATTTTATAGTTTTTTATAATTATTGATTTATTAAATTGAGGTGGCTTCAAGATGGCAAAATCAGCAAAAGTTAAAATTTATAGTACAAGCACTTGTCCTTGGTGCATGAAAACCAAAGAATTCCTGAAGGCCCATAATGTCAAGTACGAGGATGTTAATGTTGGAGAAGATGAAAAAGCAAGGAACGAGATGTTTGAGAAATCCGGCCAGTTTGGAGTGCCTGTAACTGATGTGAATGGCACAATAATTGTTGGCTACGACAAAGAAGCGCTGAAAAAAGCGCTTGGAATATAATTATTCAATTTAATCAAATAGAAAAAAGCAAATGCTTCGACTTCTTTTAACATGGGGTGATAAAAATGGCAAAAGAAAAGAAATCGCCTTGGAAGGTCTGCAGTCGCGGGCACAAATACAGAGGAAGCGGCTGTCCTGTTTGTTGGAAAAGCAATAAGAAGGTTAAGATGTGAGGTGAATAGAATGGCAAAACAAATTTTCGTTAATTTACCGGTTAAAAATCTAGATAAAACAATCGAATTCTTTACTAAACTCGGCTTTAAGTTCAATCCACAATTTACTGATAAGAATGCCACGTGCATGATTATTGGGAAAAATATATTCGCAATGCTCTTGATTGAGAAATTTTTCAAACGATTTACAAAAAAGAAGATTTACAATGCTAAAAAAAACACAGGAGCAATTCTGGCATTATCTGTTGAAAGCAGAAAAAAAGTAGATGAAATGGTAAAGAAAGTTATCGCTGCTGGCGGAAAAGAAACCAGAAAAGCGGAAGACTATGGATGGATGTACGGACGAGCATTTGAAGATATTAATGGGCATCTGTGGGAAGTATTCTATATGAACGAAAGTAAAATGCCAGAAGAGATGAAGAAGAGGAAATGAGCATATGCAAAAAATCATCCCACATTTATGGTTCGATAAGGGGGCAAAAGAAGCTACGGCCTTCTATGCTTCGCTATTTGAAAATTCAAAAGTTAAAAACGTAACAACGATTACTGGCACACCTTCTGGAGATTGTGATGTTATTACGTTTGATCTCGCAGGACAAGAGTTTATGGCTATCAGTGCGGGACCATATTTCAAATTCAACCCATCCATATCATTTTTTGTAGTGTTTAATAATGAAAAAGAGATAGAGGCCGTGTGGAATAAATTAGTAGATGGAGGGAAGGTGCTTATGCCATACGAGACCTATCCATGGGCACACAAATACGGATGGTTACAAGATAAGTACGGACTCTCATGGCAACTATCATGGAGCGAGCATCATAAGCTTTCGCAAAAAATCACCCCTCTCCTTATGTTTACGAAAGATATGGCAGGTAAGACAAAGAGTGCTATCAAGACATACACAAACATATTTCCAAATTCTAAAACTGAAATGATTGTACCTTATACCAAAGATGATGGTGACAAAGAAGGTTTTATCAAACACTCTCGCTTTACACTTGATGGACAGAATTTTATGGCAATGGACAGTTCGTTACAACACAATTTTAGTTTTAACGAAGCCATATCATTTGTGGTTAATTGCGACACACAAAAAGAAATTGATTACTATTGGGATAAACTATCTGCAGTTCCAGAAGCAGAACAATGTGGTTGGCTCAAGGATAAATATGGTGTGTCGTGGCAAATCGTTCCTAGTGTTATGAACGAAATGATGACGAGTGGTAATAAGAAAAAGATAGAACGAGTTACTCAGGCATTTCTCAAAATGAAAAAGTTCGATATTTATACCCTCAAGCTGGCATACGAGGGAAAATAAGAATTTGCTTCCAAAGAAAAACTTGAAATTAACAAAAACAATATTGCCCCAACTTTTCAGTCCTTCGGACATTAGTCTGCTTCGCAGTAATTCAATAATTCAGCGACAATCTTAAAAAATAATAAGAAATATAAACTTAAACATAATATCTGTGTTCTATGGAAAAAGACAATGTTTGCATTGACTGCTACAATGAAGTGGACAAGGTTGCCAAGATTCTGAAGCTTGGACAGGCAGAGCTTGATATTCTGACAATACCAAAAAGAATTCTAACATTCAGCTTTCCAGCCAAGCTTGATTCCGGCGAGATAAGATATTTTACAGGCTACAGGGTTCAATTCAATGATGCAAGAGGCCCAACAAAAGGTGGCATAAGGTTTCATCCAGAAGTAAATCTTGAGGAAATCAAGACATTGGCTTTTTTGATGACATTAAAGTGCGCTGTTGTAAATTTGCCTTACGGAGGAGCTAAAGGCGGTGTAATGGTTGAGCCAAAAAGATTTTCCAAGGAAGAGCTTGAAAGGATAAGCAGAGGATATGTAAGAGAGATTAATGGATTTATAGGTCCTGATATTGACATTCCAGCTCCTGATGTGAACACAGATGCAAAGATAATGGCTTGGATGCTTGATGAGTATGAAAAGCTAAAAGGCAGGCATTCTCCGGCCACAATAACAGGCAAGCCAATTGCATTAGGCGGTTCAAAAGCAAGAGAATTCTCAACTTCAATGGGCGGAGCTTATGTCTTGCACGAGCTTGCTGATAACTTTGACATGAAGCCAAAGAAAACAAGCGTTGCTGTTCAAGGTTTTGGCAATGTTGGCATGAATATTGCAAGAATTTTGCATGAATGGGGCTACAAAGTTATTGCTGTCAGCGATTCTAAAAATGGTATTTATAATAAAGATGGATTAAATATAAAAGATGTTATAAACCATAAACAAAAAACTGAACAACTTTCTAAATTCAAAGGCGCTAAAGATATTTCAAATGAAGAGTTATTAGAATTAAAAACAGATGTACTTGTACCCGCTGCTTTGGAAGATCAAATAACTAAAAAAAATGCTGATAAAATAAAATCAAAGCTCATTCTTGAGATGGCTAACCGTCCAATAACGCCAGAAGCAGATGATATTTTGCTTGAGAAAAATATTTTTGTCATGCCTGACATACTTGCAAATGCCGGTGGTGTTGTTGTTTCATATTTTGAATGGGTTCAAAACTCCCAGAATTTTTACTGGAGCGAGAAAGAAGTTCTTGACAGGCTTAAAACATACATGACAAATGCTGTTAAAGAATTATCTAAAGTTTGCACTGATTTCAAGTGCGACATGAGAAAATCACTTTATATTAACGCTATCAACAAAATTCTTGAAGCTGAAAAGCTGAGAGGGAATTTGAAATAGAATTTAATTCTTAATTTTAGAAATAAAAATTTGGGTCGAGGAACTGCAATGTATTAATTAAAAGAATTAACGGACAAATTTTATTTAAAATAGCTTCTTGTTCTGTAAATAACTATAAAGAAGATAATATTAGCAATTGTTGGAATAAGAATTTGCATGAGTCCTAATTGTTCCCTAAATGTAAAAAAAGCAATAGTGCTATTAAGGATGAAAATTGCAATGTAGGATAGTGCAAATGAAGCTGCCCAGGATTTTCTATTCCACAGAGCAAACAGAAAGGTGATTGGTGCTACAACATCCAGAAGTAGTACAATGAGACTGGCAACGATTCCATACACAAACACCCCAAGAAATGGTAATCCTAATTTATATCTAGTGGAAATAGCCAAGACTGAACCGATAGACCAGAGAACGAACAAAACGAAGAGTATTTTTAATGACAATGGTATCGGTTTCCAACCTTTTTCTTTTACCATACTTAACAATTATTATCCTAATTATATAAAATTTGCCCTTATTGCGTTTTTTGGCATTTTCAAAAATTGAAACTAACAAAGGTTATATGAAATTTTTATTCCTATTTTTTTATTTATTTTCCTATACACTCTTTTAACTTACGAGAAACCTTTAAAAAACACTAAATCTTTCTTTTTGCTATGAGAAGAACAAAGATAATATGCACTATAGGCCCAAAGACAGAAAGCGAGGAGATGATAAAAAAGCTTGCTGAGGCTGGAATGAATATTGCAAGAATCAACATGTCGCACGGCGAGTCAAATTGGAATGCTGCAATAATGGAAAGAATAAAAAAAATCAGCCAGCAAAATATTTTTCCAATTGGATTGATGCTTGACACTCAAGGGCCGGAGATAAGGACAAGCGCAAAAACAGAATTTGGCTTGGAAGAAGGCGATACTTTCAAGATTGCTGTGAGCTCTGCATGCGACATTCAAGAGGGTGAAAAGCACACCTTTGTTGATTATGCAAATTTGATAAAGAAAGTAAAAAAAGGGCAGATTATTCTGATTGACGACGGATTAATAGCGCTTGAAGTTATGAATGTGGAGCCTTATAATGTAACATGCAAGGTTCTGAACAAGGGAAAGCTTGGCAAAAGAAAAAGCGTCAACATTCCTGGAATCAAAACAGACATACCTTCAATATCGCAAAAAGACATTCAAGACATAAAACTTGGAGTTGAAAAAGAAATTGATTATGTTGCGCAGTCATTTGTCAGGAAAAAAGACGACATAAAACAAATGAGGGAACTCTTAAGCAGTTTTGGTTCAAGTGCAATGATAATTGCAAAGATAGAAGACCAGGAAGGCATTGATAATATGGATGAAATTATAGAAGAAGCAGATGGTGTAATGGTTGCAAGAGGTGACTTGGGAGTTGAGATTCCATTCGAGGAAATTCCAATCGTGCAGAAATACATGGTCAAGAGATGCATAGAGCTTGGCAAGCCTGTAATAATTGCAACGCATTTGCTTGAGTCGATGATAGAAAATCCAAGGCCTACAAGGGCAGAAGTTACAGATGTTGCAAATGCTGTATTTGAAAAAGCAGACTGCATTATGCTTTCTGGCGAAACAACAAAAGGATATTATCCGATTGAATGCGTAGAAACAATGCATAAAATAGCAAAAAATGTGCAAAACAAGCTTAAGTTTGACATGCCGTCTGACAAAATTAAAACGAAAGATGTTAAGGAAGCTATAACTTTAGGCGCATGCATAAATGCTGAAAATCTTGACGCTAAGGCAATTATTGTTTTTTCAAAAACTGGAAAATTGCTTAGCTTAATTACAAAAAACAGGCCCAATGTTAATGTTTTTGTATTTACAGACAATGAGGAAATAAAGAAAAAACTTATTATGTACTGGAGTACATTCCCATTTATAATAGATTTTAGTGATAATTTTGATGCAATGGTCAATAGCGCGATTGATATGCTCAAGGAGCACAAATTCCTTGTAAAGGATGACCGAGTTGCCATCGTTTCTGATATTAATCCAAGAAAAAATCAGGATGTTCTTGAAATAAGAACGATTGACTAAAGGTTATTTTAATATTCCATTAATTTTTTATATGTCAAAAATTATTTTCATTGGACGTGCCTAATTGTCAAGGCAAACAGTAATTAAAATATTGATTAAAGGATAACTTTAACTAAAAAATTATTTTAATTTAAAAATTCAATCAGCCTTCGTCAAATTCTAGTGCTCGGCTTCGCTGTTTCACCATGTCAAAAATCATAGATTTTTGAGCATGATCGAAAATCGCAAAGCGATTTATCGACACATCGCTCAGCCTCCCCAATACATTTTCAATTATTATAATCCAAAATCTTTAATCCTTAAACCAAATATTTAAAAATACTATCTTTTCTTTATTTTAATATGGCAAACATGATTTACGACACTATAATTATAGGCGCTGGATGCGCTGGATTAGGGGCAGCAATGTATGCTGGCAGACTGAATATGAAAACTTTGATGATAGGCGACAATATAGGCGGCACAATCGCATTGACAGATGTTGTTGAAAATTATCCCGGGTTTATAAGATTGACAGGGCAAGAGTTAGCGGACAACTTAAGAAAACATGCAGAAGACTATGACATTGAAAAAGCAGAAGAAAAAGTGACCAAGATAAGGATTGAGCATGGCTGCTTTTTTGTCGATACAAACGAAAACAAAACTTATCAATCAAAGACAATAATTTTTGCAACAGGCACGGAATGGAGAAAACTAAATATTCCGGGAGAAAAAGAATTTGCGAACAAAGGCGTTCATTACTGCGCTTTGTGTGATGGCGCGATTTACAAAGGTAAAGTTGTTGCCGTTGTTGGCGGTGGCGATAGCGCTGCAAAAGAATCGCTTCTTATGTCGCAATATGCTCGCAAAGTCTACAGTTTAGTAAGAGGCGATAAGCTTAGAGGAGAGCCAATCAACAACGACAGAGTAGATAAAAATCCAAAAATTGAAGTTATAATGAAAGCCAGCGTTAAACAAATAATCGGGGATAAAATTGTCAAAGGAGTTATCCTTGACAAACCTGTTAGTGGAAGCACAACCTTAAACTTAGACGCTGTTTTTGTTGCAATCGGGCATATCGCCTTGTCGCAGCTTGCAAAAGATGCTGGAGTGAAAACAAATGAGAAGAGAGAGATAATAATCGACAGGCAATCCAAAACCAATGTGCCGGGATTTTTTGCAGCAGGCGATGTAACTGACACTGTTTTCAAGCAGGCTATTACCGGAGTCAGCGAAGGAGTGACTGCTGTTTATTCTGCTTACACTTATGTTAATGAAAATGAATTTATCTGCCCGATTGGTAATGAGGATTTGATGGTTAAAGTTGGGAATAAGAAAAAGAAATAATATAATTTGAATTAAAAAATCAAGAACAAGTTCATTAAAAAATTAATCCAGTAAATAACTTTAAAAATCAAACAACAATACCAAATATAAATGTCAAGACCAAAAATATCAATCATAGGAGCCGGGAATGTAGGAGCAACAACAGCACATTGGATTGCTTCAAAAGAGCTTGGAGATGTTGTTTTGCTGGATGTTGTTGAAGGAATGCCGCAAGGAAAAGGGCTTGATTTGCTTGAATCCGCGCCTGTTGAGGGATTTGATGTTGACATAAAGGGAACAAACAATTATGAGGACACGAAGAATTCTGACATTGTTGTTATAACATCCGGAGTTCCAAGAAAGCCAGGAATGAGCAGGGATGATTTAATCTCTATAAACACAAAAATTGTGAAGGAAGTTACACAAAATGCGGCAAAATATTCTCCCAATTCAATTTTGATAGTTGTCACAAATCCTCTTGATGCAATGGTTTTTGTTGCTGGAAAAGTAAGCAATTTCCCAAAGCATAGAGTCTTAGGAATGGCTGGAATTCTGGACTCTACAAGATTCAGGACATTTATTGCAAAAGAGCTTGATGTTTCTGTCGAAGATGTTGATGCTATTGTTTTAGGAGGCCACGGCGATTCAATGGTGCCATTGCCAAGATATTCAACTGTGAATGGAATTCCAATAACAGAATTGATGCAAGAAGAAAAAATAAATGCCCTTGTTGAAAGGACAAGAAAAGGTGGAGAAGAAATTGTAAATTTATTGAAGACTGGCTCTGCTTTTTATGCGCCAGGAGCTGCTGTTGCAGAAATGGTTGAATCAATTTTGAAAGACAAGAAAAGAATTCTGCCATGCGCTGCTTACTGCAATCATGAATACAATGTTAATGGCTATTTTGTCGGGGTTCCAGTCAAGCTAAGCAGGAAAGGCGTTGAAAAAGTAATTGAATTACAGCTTACAGACGAAGAGAAAGAATCTTTCAGAAAGTCTGTAGAGCATGTTAAAAGCCTGGTTGCAACAACTGAGAAGTTTTTACTTTAGTTTAATTTTTCCAATTTTATCTTTAAAGAACATATCGACTATTGCCATAGCTACTAATTTATCTCGGTCATGTGTATTGAGTGGTTTGCCCATAGTGTGTGCTTGTATATAATCTGCTTGTTTTTCTGGGTTCCAATCCCTGAATCTTTTTAGTTTTTTATTGACACCATCATACATTTTAACTCTGCTAACATAAGGCAATAATTCAGTTGGGATTCCTGGAGTTTTATCTATTATTAATCTTCTATACTCATTATACGCTTCTTCACCTAAAAGTGCTTTAGCTAACCCATCTCTTTGGCTAAATGCATAACTTACAGCGTATCTCCAAGGTATTGTAGGATCATCTTCTATTGGACTTCTTGTATCGTCTTTGATTTTTCTTTGCTCTATCCACGTATCAAATATGCGTTGTTCACCCTTAGCGTAAGCTTTAGCAGCTAAATCTATGCTTTGATGTGCCATAAAATTATCCTTGTTAAGTTAGGACAGTCTATTTTTAAATTTATCCCTCTGCAAATGGTAACACCGCTAAATTTAAATACTTCTAAATTTCAATCATTATCTGGGTGAATTATGGAAGAAG
>JAHFQL010000018.1:8628-16783 GCA_023259315.1 Candidatus Woesearchaeota archaeon
GTTAAAAGCTTGGTTGCAGCAACTGAGAAGTTTTTGTAGTGAATTCTTTAACAACTGAACACCGCTAAATTTAAATACTATTAAATAAAGGACTATAGTTTTGGGAGTGAACTATGGAAGAAGCACAAGAAGAAATGCAGGTTGGAAAAGTAACGCACTATTTTGCAAAAATAGGAGTTGCTGTAATTGAAATTACAGATGGCAGCATTAAGGTTGGAGATGAAATACACATAAAAGGGCATACATCTGACTTCAAGCAGAAAGTGCATTCTATGCAGATAGAGCATGAAAGTGTCCATATGGCAGAGCCTGGGCAATCAATTGGAGTTAAGTTAAATGAACCAGTAAGGACAAATGACTCGGTTTACAAAGCGATTTAATTTTTTAATTTTCTCAAATAATTTTTTACTTCTTCATCTGTCAATTGCGGAAAATAGTCATAAAACTGGCTGATTGAAAAGAAAAGATTTGTTGAATGAAGACAAAGAAATTCAACTTCTTTTTTGATTTTACTTGTAAAATCATATGGTGACACGGGAACTGCCAAGATTAGCTTTTTCGGTTTTTGTGACTTGATGTAGCTAACAGCAGCTCTTGTTGTAAAGCCTGTTGCAACTCCATCGTCTGTTAAAATCACAACTTTATTTTTCAAATTCTGCAATTGGTATTTTCCTTTGTAAGCTTTATACCTTCTTTCTATCTCTCTTCCAATTTCCCTTGTTTTTTCATTGATGTAATCTTCATGAACATTGTAAATCCTTATTGTTTCTTCATTCAGCATTATTTTTTTGTCCGGTCCAATTGAGCCGATTGCAAATTCGTCGTCATCCGGCAAGCCAATTTTTTTAGTGACTATAATATCCAGTTTTACATTTAGGGTTTTGGCGATTTCATAGCCGACTTCAACACCGCCTCTTGGAATGGCCAATATTATAACATCTTTATTATTTTTGTATTTTTTTAACTGCTCTGCCAGTTTTATTCCAGCTTCATGTCGGTCTTTGAAGTGCATTTTAATACTGTTTATTTTATTTTTTAAGTTTATTTTTAATGTTCAATTGTTATTGAATTTTCCATTATTGGATTTTGTTTATGTTTAATTTGATGTGAATTTAATGTTTTTGTTATTATTTATTATCTCACATGATGCATTAAATAATCTTTGCCATTAAATTTTATTTTTTAAAAAATATTTGGAATTTTTTACTATTGTTTGTTGATATTTATATTTTTGTTATTTTTGAACTACTGAAAACAATAACTTTTTAATAATCTTATTATTTATTTCTTATTCATGCCAACAGACAAGGAAATCAAAAAGCAGTTTAAGGAGACAGCATCAAAAGAGCCTGACAAGTATTATGCTACTTCTGTGCTTAAAGCAGAAGGTTTTAAGAGGAAAAAATGCACTAAATGCGGCACTTTTTTTTGGTCAGTAACAAATGATGATGTTTGCGGCAACCCTGCTTGTTCTGGCGGCTTTAGATTTATCGGTAACACGCCAGCAAAGAAAAAGCTTGACTACATTGGAGTATGGACGGAATTCTCAAGGTTGTTCAAAAAATGGGGCTACACGCCGATAAAAAGATATCCTGTTGTTGCAAGATGGCGTGATGACACTGATTTTGTCCAGGCTTCTATTTATGATTTCCAGCCTTATGTTGTCAGCGGGGAAGTAGAGCCACCAGCAAATCCTCTTGTTGTGCCGCAGATGTGCCTGCGATTTAATGACATTGACAATATTGGAATTACAGGCGCACATTATTGCGCTTTTGTCATGATTGGCCAGCATGCTTTTATGAAGCCGAAAGACTGGAACCAAGCAAGATATTTTACGGACATTCATAATTGGCTTAAGCAAGGGCTTGGCTTAAAAAATGAGGAAATAAAATTTCACGAGGATGCATGGGCCGGAGGAGGAAATTTCGGGCCTTGCATGGAATATTTTTCAAGAGGCTTGGAGCTTGGCAACCAAGTTTACATGATGTTTGAGCAAACTCCAGATGGCTACAAAGAATTAAACTTGAAAGTTCTTGACATGGGAATGGGGCATGAGAGAAATGCATGGTTCACGCAGGGAAAATCAACAAGCTATGAAACAACCTTTCCAACTGTTGTTAAAAAACTTTATTCTGCAACTGATGTCAAAGTAGATGACTATTTAATGAAAAGATTTTTGCCTTATTCCTCTTACTTGAATGTTGACGAAGTTGAAGACATAGATAAAGTGTGGAATGATATTGCAAAAAAAGTTGGCGTTGATGTAAAAGAGCTTAGAGAAAAAATATCAGAATTAGCAGCTCTTTATTCAGTTGCAGAGCATTCAAGGGCATTGCTTGTTGCATTAAGTGATGGAGCTTTGCCAAGCAATGTTGGCGGCGGATATAATTTAAGAGTAATATTGAGAAGAGCACTTTCTTTTATTGACAAGTACAAGTGGAACATTTATTTGCCTGATGTATGCAAGTGGCACGCTGATTACCTGAAGCTATTGTTTCCAGAGCTTAGCGAAAATCTTAACGAAGTTGAGAAAATTTTGGAAGTGGAGAAAAGCAAATACGAAGCAACAAAGCAGAAAACAAATTCAATGATTTCAAAATTAGTCAAAGAAGATATTAATGAAGAAAAATTGCTTGTTTTGTACGACAGCTATGGAATTACTCCAGAAATTGTGAGAGAAGAAGCACTAAAATTTGGCAAGAAAATTATTGTGCCAGAGAATTTTTATGCAAGGGTTGCTGAGCTGCATGCAAAGCAGGAGCAGGAGCATGCTACAAAAAGAGAGGAGAAATTAAATTTAGAGGGAATTCCGGAAACAAAGGCAATGTATTATTCTGATTATACAAAAACAAAATTCAAGGCAAAGATTGTAAAAGTTATGGACAATAAAATAATTTTAAATGAAACTTATTTCTATCCCACAAGCGGCGGGCAGTTGCATGACACAGGCACGATTGCCGGCGAAAAAGTTATTGATGTATTCAAGCAGGGCAATATTATAATTCATGTCTTAAGCGGCAAGCACGAATTTCCAGAAGGAGAGGAAGTTGAGTGTGAAATAGATTTGGAAAGAAGATTGCAGCTTGCAAAGCATCATACTGCTACACACATAGTAAATGCTGCTGCAAGAAAAGTTCTTGGAAATCACATCAATCAGGCAGGAGCAAAAAAAGATGTTGATTATGCAACAATTGATTTAACACATTACCAAAGCATTACAGATGAAGAGCTTGAAAAGATTGGGAAAGAAGCAAACAAGCTTGTTAAGGAATCATTAACAGTTCACAGCAGTTTCTTGCCAAGAACAGAGGCTGAGCAGACTTTTGGGATGAATATTTATCAAGGCGGAGCAGTGCCTGGAAAATTGTTGAGAATTGTCAACATAGATGGAATTGATGTTGAAGCATGCGGTGGCACTCATTTAAGAAACACATCTGAAGCTGGAGAAATAAAAATTTTGAAAGCAGCAAAGATAAGCGACGGGATTGTAAGGCTTTATTTTACAGCAGGAGAGGCTGCTAAAAAAGAAGGCAAAAAAGAAAGGGAAATTTTAGAAGAAGCGTCTAGATTGCTTGGCGTAAAAACCCAGCAGTTGCCTGCAAGAGTAAATGAATTGTTTGAGAAATGGAAGCTTGCAAAAAAAGCTTCTGAAAAAAATAAAAAAATAAAACCAAAAGAATTGGATTTAACATCAAAGGAAGATTTCAAAGGAAATGTTTTGGACAAAATTACGCAAATATTAAAAACCCAGCCAGAACATGTAAATAAAACTATCAAAAGATTTTTGGTGGAATTGGAAGAGTTTAAGAGGAAGTTTCAATAAGAGGATTTGGTTGTTTTCTTTCTATTAATGCTTTTAGATATATATCTATAGTGGCTTTGTATAACCAAGCACGTTCATGGTCCCATAGAAATCTCCCAAACCCTACATATCTGTTACCATTACCAGAAATAACCAAATTAAGTCCACTTTGAATCTCGCCATTCGGACCATCTAAAGGGCCTTCAATAACATAATTATCAACTCTATAACCAAATGCCTTGAAAAGAGCTTGATGCAAAGCGTCAAGAGGACTTCTACCAGCTGAAGCCACTTGTTTTTTTTCACCATCAACTAAAACATCTAGTGTTGCTGTAGGAACTATTTTACTTCCAAATACCACGTGATGGTCTATAACTTCATAATTTGACATTTTTAATCTTATAGTAGGAATCTATAAGTATTTTTAAATGTTTTTCTTTAAATGTATTTTTCCAGTTTTGTCTGTTGTTTAAAATTTTTCAATAACCTGCTGGAATTCAATAAATAATCCACATTATAATTAAATCTTTTTTTGATTAATTTTCTTGCGTAATCCAGCATTAATTCTTTTGAAGAGAATTCGATTGGTTTTGAAGAAACTGCTTTTCTCGCACTTTCGCGAGTAACCCAAACCCCAAGCGGCATTGTGTAGTCATCCGTTATAAATCTCAATGCCAAAACAGAAGATTGCCTTTTCATTTCATTTAACTTTTCAAGAATTCCTAGCCTTACTGTGTAATATCCGCCTGCAGTCTTGTCTGCATAATTTTTTCTTCCGTAATAATCCTCAAAATCAGTGTTATACCTCAATGGCTTGCTGAAATTCAAGTTTGATGGAACATAAGTTTCAAACAACTCATAGCTCCAGATTTCAGGAAACATCAATATCAAATAGTAATTTCCCAAGTAATTTCCGAAAAATGCAGAATAAGAATTTATCTCACTGTAATCTTTGACTTGTTTGATTAAATTTTTTCCAATAATATCGTCAGTAGCAGTTATGCTCCATCTTGTTGGCACAAGCTTCCTATCTTTCTTTAAGCCAAGCGTTCCCACACTCAATATTCTACTTAAAAAATTCTCGTCAAAATTATTTTCATAAAGATAATTTACTGCTTCATTTGCTTTCAAATCCACATCTTCAAAAACCTTGTACACTTTTGTATGTATTTTTGGATTTTCTGTTATAGAAGCTTTCTTTAATCTTGCATTCGGGCCGGTTGGCGCAATGTAATAATCTAAATTCAATCGAAATTTTGGCTTTTCCTGCAATTGAATTTCAACATCAACTGGCTTTGAAGACATTGCAATGTCCTGTGATATCTCCAAAAATTTTATTCTTTTCTTTATATTCAAATTATATCTTGAATTCAATAATGAAGAACGAAAGTCAACAATTTTTGGAATTTCGTAATTCTCTGCTGACCAGTATTTTGGCGCATCAAAAAGCCATGCATCCTCTCTTTGCTCTGGAGGCGCAAGAATTCCGACATTGATGTTCGGGTAGCCGAATCTTCCGACAAAAGGGGCGACTGCATCGCTTGTAAACTCCTCTTTTTGAATTGTATTCTTAACCCTGAAGATGGCATTGTTCCTTGCGCAGATTGGACATCTTCCCTTTCCGCAATCACCTAACGGATCATAGCCTTTGTGCTGCTTGAATGGCATTTGCATGAAAATAAAAAAGAAAATAGTTAATATAAAGTTTTGGGTTGTTTATTGTTGTAAAAATATTTGAACCATAAATTTTTGAATAAAGGCAAAGTCAATGTCGAAAGCATAAATGCAATTGCAGGAACTATAGAATTTAACCAAGGTTGTGGAATATTGATTGCCTGAAGATAAAAACCAACTGTAAGATATGTAAAAAGCATCAAAAGAAACCTTCTGGTAATACTTGTTTCCCATGTTTTATCTGATTCAACCTTTTTGTTTCTTTCCTCTATTTTTCTGATTTTTTTTTCTAAAATTTTTATTTTCATTATTACATCAACCAGTCTTTTTCATCTTTTCAACTTTTTTCCATAAAAAATATGATACAAACATTACTGCAAGAAAGATGAAAGGCATAAGAGTTGCCACAATCCCATCACCTGAAAAATAAAAGGAAGCAGATGCGCCTATAATGTCAATAGTAAAGCCGGCATAAGCCCATTCTTTGATAATTGGAAACTTCCATTGCAATATCGCAATAACTCCAAGGATTTTTGCAATGCCTATTATGGTATTAACATACATAGGATAGCCAAGCTGCTTCATGACTTCCTGTGTCTGCTGGGTCTGCATTATCTCCACAATTCCGGAGAACAGCATAAATGCAGAGAATAAGATAGTTACAACCCAATAAATAATTTTAATTGTTTTTGGCTTCATTTTCAATAAATTTCTTGCAAGTTGTATTTATAGATTTCTATTTGTAAACAACTTTAAAACAAAAACCTATCGAAAATCAAAGATTTTCGGAGGTTTCGGAAAAACTTATTTTTTCCGCAACCCTTAAATAATTAAACCAAATTTTAAGGAATATGGCGCTTTCAAAAATACAGATAAATCAATTAAGGGATAATTTGGACAATTGCAAAAAGCCATTGTTCTTTTTTGATGACGACCAGGATGGTTTGTGCTCTTTTCTTCAGCTGTACAGGTATAAGAAAGAAGGCAAGGGCATAATTGTCAAGACAACACCGAAGCTTGGCACAGTTTTTTTGGGAAAAGTTGATGAATACCAGCCGGACAAAATCTTTATTCTTGACCTTGCAGTTGTTGAGCAGGATTTTCTGGACGAGATGAAAGTGCCTGTGATATGGATTGACCATCACGGGCCTTTTGAAAGGAACAATGTAAAATACTTCAATCCAAGAATTTCAAACTGGGAAGACAATCAACCAACATCATTTATGTGCCATCAGATAGTTGAACAAGATTTATGGATAGCTGCTATTGGCTGTGTAGCAGACTGGTTTATCCCGCCATTTATCAATGATTTCAAGAAAAATTATCCTGATTTGATGGACAAGCCGTATAAAATGCCAGGAGACATAATCTATAATTCAAAGCTTGGGCACTTGATAAGGATTTTTTCTTTTGTGCTGAAAGGCAAAACTGATGATGTTATGAAATCAATCAAAGTTTTGACAAGAATAGAAAGCCCGTATGAAATTTTAAATCAGGAAAGTGCGCAAGGCAAGTTTATCTATAAAAGATATGAGCAGGCAAATAAAACGTACGAGCCTTTGCTTAAAGATGTCCTGAAAACTGCAGACAAAACAAAGGACAACCTTATTGTTTTTACATACAAGGACGACAAGACGAGCTTTACAAGCGACTTGTCAAATGAAATCATATACAGATATCCCGACAAAATTATACTGATTGCAAGAGAGAAAAATGACGAGATGAAATGCAGCTTGAGGTCAAGCAAAACTGTTTTGCCCATTTTGATTGAGAAGGCTTTGGTTGGATTAGAAGGTTATGGTGGTGGTCATGAACATGCATGCGGATTAAATATTAAGACAAGAGATTTTGATGAGTTTGTTAAAAAGTTTAAGGAGATGATTTAAAAAATATTTTGACATGTTACAATCTAATATTATTCAATTCGCCTTCGGCAAACTTTTGTGCTCGCGGCATTAACCGCTCGCCTATTTATTTTTAAAAATATCAAAAAATAAAGAACTTCATTTAAAATAAAAATATCAAATTCAAACCCTTAAATTCTGGTTGATAAAATTAATAATATCGTCTTTCTTTTTGCTCATTGACTCTTTGTCCCTTATCCTTGAGGTGTATATGTCCAAATTCTCTTTTTTTATCCTGGCATTAATCCTTGTTATCTTCTCATTAATTTTATTCAACCTCGTGATGGCCATGTTCAGCTTGTTTCTTATCTCGTTTGGCAAGGAAAGAACCAATAATTTGGCGCATTGATTGTCTATGTAGAATATCTTGCTTCCTCCAAATGTTTTTTGCTCTTCCCTCAGGAAATCTCGCCATACATCAGAGTAAGCTCCATTGCTTTTCTTGAGTTTTAGAATCAATGACTCTTTGTAAGATTTGGATTTAATTAGATGCAATTCAATAGAGTCATTTCCATCTTCTATGTCATCCTTAAAATCAAGAATATTCTCATCTTCAATGCCGTTAAAGCTGAAATGCTCAATAGCGCCCAAGCTCCTGTCTATGTCAATGTGAGAAATAATATTTTTGTAGTCTGTTTCCATCGTACCACCCCTTTAAAGATAATTTAGGTTAGGTAGTATAAATATTTGTTGGTTTGGAAATCAAACAATGAGCTGTTAAGTTAGCGTTTGGTATAAGTATTCTTTCAGGAATTATTTTATATGTAATTTATTC
>JAHFQL010000019.1 GCA_023259315.1 Candidatus Woesearchaeota archaeon
TTTATCAGGTGAATGTAGAAATTATAGCCGTCAAATCCCGGAATTGGAAGCATGTTGAATATGAACAAGAACATGTTTATTCTCTGGGTTAAAACAAGAAGCAAATAATACTTCTTGCTGTGCAACTTTCTCTTCAGCAAAAACCATGAGCCCAGCCATAAAATCAAATTGACTAATGGGCCGGCTAATGCCGCCAATGCAAATTGCACGCTTGTGCCAGTACCGCTAATGCTGACATAGCCAGGCACAAAGAACATGAAGCCGAAGCCGGTTAATTTTGAAATTATTGTCATTATGCCAAGAAATAAAGTAAAATAGCTCCTGTAGAATGCATAAAACACTGCATTCAGGCCAAATCCAAGGGCAACAAATTTATGCGCCAATTCATGCACTATAATCGCAGGGGCTGTTGCCATTATTGCAAACTTCAGGCCTTCAAAGTCAAATCCCCTTTTGTAATGAACCAAGGGGTCATAAGATTCCCTCCTGACTGGGATTATATCAGAGAAAATGTAGCCTACAAACAATGTCATTGCTATGAGATCTATGATTTCTCCTAAAGTTATTAACGGCATTTTAAAAGTTTATTTTTTGATTTTCATTTCTACAGGATGCAACTCCTTCCCCAAGTCTGAAAAGGGAAACGGCCTAGAATTTGTTGCAAAAGTCATGTATCTTATGAACCTGTAAATTTGCGTTGCCCAAACATTGCAGAATTCTGCCATTCCTTTACTTCTCCTGCCAGTAAATACTACGTAAAACCAATGAAAAATACTTATTATATCAACCAAAATTTTCCACAAGCCTAGAATTATTCCTGAGACGATCACAACTACAATCCTCATCCATGCCTCTTTCCGCTCTGACATAATAATTATGAATAAGCAAATCTATTTAAATTAATCGTTAAAATTATTTAACAAAAACATTAATAAATATTATCTTATTCCTGCTGTGAATGACAGACTTGGTTGCATGCCTTTCATCAGGCGAGAAGAGCTGGGGACATATCGAAAGGCTGATTAAAGAGCAGAACTGGAATAATATCTTGCTCATAACAAATGAGAATGGGAAAAAGAATTTCAAATGCGAAAAAGAGGTTAAATTTGTAGTTGTTGACTTCCAGAAGCCGGTTTTTGGCTTGATTGATGACATACAAAAAGGGTTAAGCGGCAGGATAACAGATTTAGAAGTCGCATTAAACTTAGTTTCCGGGAATGGAAAAGAGCACATGGCTATTTTGTCTGCATTGCTGAAGCTTGGAGTAGGTGTTAGGCTAGTAGCTGTAACAAAAGATGGGATTAGGGAATTATAGTTCCTCAATCCTTGCCATCTTTTCTATTTTTTCTGATGTCAAATTATAAACCTCATCATAGAAATTTTCCTTGAAAGTTCCAGGGCCTTTTGATTTTGCTGCTGCCAATTCTCCTGCAATTCCATAACATGCCAAGCCATGAGCAGCCGCTTTGGCATAATCTTTTTCAACGCCTGCAAATGCGCCAATTATTGAAGCTGCCATGCAGCCTGTTCCAACCATTGAGCCCATCATTGCATGGCCGTTATTGATCAAAAAAACTTTTTTTCCGTCTGTAACAATATCCTGTTTTCCTGTTATGACAACAATTGACTTTGATTTATTTGCAAAATCTTTTGCAACATCTACAAGATTGGCTTCAACCTTTGTCGACTCGACTCCGCGAGTTGTTACATTCATTCCGGCAAGCTTTGCAATTTCTGAAGCGTTCCCTTTTATTATGCCTATTTTTATCTCTTTCATTAATCTAAGCGCTTCATCATCCCTAAGTTTGGTTGCCCCAACTCCGACTGCATCCAACACAATTGGAATTCCTTTATTGTTTGCGCTTTTTCCTGCAACAATCATTGAATCGATTAATTCCGGAGTTAATGTCCCAATATTCAAAACCAAAGAGGACGCAATTGCTGCCATATCCCCTGATTCTTCCTTTGCGTGCGCCATGACAGGCAACGCGCCAAAAACCCTCGTCATGTTTGCACAATCATAGATAGTAACCCAGTTTGTGATATGATGAACTAATGGCTTGTCGCTTCTTACTTTCTCAAAAGTTTCTGAAATCATAATTTGCCTCCACAATGGCTATTGAGAAAATTGTTGTATTTTTAAATGTTATCACATAATTCTTGCATAAAACTTTGTGAATAGTAAATTTATTAAACAATCTAATAACCCACCACATTATCTTTTTTTAAAATGCCGACCATTGATGAAGTTTTACAATCAAGTGAAAATCCATTGGTCTCTGTAGTAATGCCCCATTGGCAAGCGCTACCCTATATAGGGGAAACAATCAGGAGTGTTTCTAATCAGACTTTTCTGAATCATGGCGGAAGTCTTGAGCTAATAATTATTGATGATGGTAGTTCCATTCAAGACTATTCGCGCTTGTGTGAAATATTTCAATTATCAAAAAATGAGTTAGCAGCTAGATCTATAAGTAGCGTTCTCTATACCGTCCCCCATGGAGGAAAAAACCGAGCTCTTGAAGCGGCTAAGAATTATATTAACAGACGCAGCAGGTATGCATTTGTTGCAGATTCTGATGATGTTTTTGCTCCACAATTTGTAGAAGTTTTATATGATCGCCTTGAGCAACAACGCGCATCTGATATGCGTACTGTCATGGCATATTGCGACAGCATTTTGATTGACGAAAGGGAATTTTGCATTGGAACTGCAACAGCGCCCGATTTTGATAGAGACTTATATTTTGGCAGAGACGGAGTTGAAGGAAAAAATTTTATTCCGGGCAATGCCCTTGTCGTGACAAAAACATTCAGAGAAAGTATTCCAGAAGATTTAGATACCGCAGATAGAGACAAATGGTGGAGACATACTGCCGAACTGGGTCAAAATGGTAAAGCGCATCACGTCGCAGAACGCCATTATTTTTACAGACAAAGGGATGGACAGATGTCAGGCCACGGGCAGCAGCTTAAGGAGAAAGAATTTTTTTCCCATTGGCCGCAAGGAGTTGCAAAGCCGCATTGGGGGCAGTGGCTAGATCTTCGACCGGAAGCCAGACTGGTATTGCTCCAAAAAATGCCTAGCACCGGAAATGGGGCTTGGGATCATTACCAGCCCAATAATTCAAGATAAGAATAAATTATTCTTTTATGCTCATATAAACCGAATATCCAGATTTTCTTGCAGTTGTTTTTGCATTCCCAAAAGTTTCTTCCATTTTTTTGCTTAGAGTTTTGCCGCCTTTGTTGTGCCTGGCAACAATCTGCAAGCTTCCATTTTTTTCAAGATGATTCTTTGATTCCTCAATTAATCTAAAGCATAATTCCTTCCCTGCGCTTTGCGGCGGGTTTGAAATAATAGTATCAAAATCATCGTCTTTAATCTTTTCATATAAATTTCCCTGGTAAATTTCCGCTTTGGCATTATTCAATTCTAAATTTTTCTTCGCAAGCATTACGACTCTCTTGTTTATGTCCGTCATAACAACATCCGCATCAGATAATTTTGCAGCAACAATTCCAAGAACACCAATTCCGCATCCAATGTCAAGAACTTTTGAATTTCTTTTTATAATCGCATTTTGTGCAAGAGCAAGAGTGCCTGCATCTATTTTATCCTTTGAGAAAACTCCGGATGATGTGTAGAACTCAAAATTAATCCCTTTTATATTTTGACTTATTTTTTTTTGATTAAGTTCTGATTTCGGATTTTCTGAATAATAATGTTCCATTTCCTATTCTTCTTCCTTGCCCATGATATTGTAGAGATTATATAAAATCCTGTCAACTCCCCTGACCAAATCAAACCCATTGCCCTCAACAACAATGCAGTTGTGATTATAGTAAGCCCTGAATCTGTCTGCCTCCTTTATGTAAAGGACAAGTATTGTTGTATTATCGCAAGTTACAATCGGCCTTGACTGGCAAGGCTGCGTTTCATTTCTGTCACAAGCCGCAATAGGTGTTTTTTCAAAAACTTTTGACATGTGCGTGTTGAAGTCGGCCACTGCCAATCCAACATATGAGAATTGGTTTCCTATCGGGTTAAAAGTAACATAGTACTCGCTTTGATTATCAAAAAATTCATTGTCAAGGGCTCCTTCTATAGTTATGTTTTTCAAGTCCCTTGGTGAATATCTCAGGGCCAAATCGTATACTTTTGAACCTTTTGGAGAAGATAATTGCGTAAACCATAAATTGTCTTGGGCTACAAAACTATAAACACCTTTATAGACAAAGCCCTGCTCTGGCTTGAGCTTGCCCTGCAGGTTTAAGACATGCATTTCTTCCAAGGTTTTTGCCTGTGGCTTGTAAAAATATTTTATGGCAAATATCACCCCAAGAAGTATAACTATGACTATAATGCTCAAGATAAGGGCTAATTCAGAAGATTTTTTTATTGCAGCTGCGTCCTGAACTTCTGACTCATTGGATTCTTTAATCTTCATGTCAAATTCTCCTAATTTTGATTCTATATTCTCCTTCTCCTTTTCATATTGCTCTTTGTCAATGATGCCTGACTCAAAGCTCCCTTTTAATATCTCAAGTTTTTTTCTTGGATCCATTATTTAATTACCCCCAGTATCCCATATAATAATCTGTCTTTGACCCTGATGAAATCTGTGGCTGTTGAAGCCTCAGCAATCACGCAATTGCCGTTTACATTTATATTTGTCGAGTTTGAAAATTTAAAATAAATCACAGGCACATTTTGGGTAGTATTATTGCATGCAATCACGGGAAGATTGAATGTGCTATTTGACGTGAAGCCTTTTCTTAGATAAATATCATATTTTTCCAATGTAAGCCCCATCTGGTGCTGTGCAAGCGCGATGGACTCTTTGAAAGTGCTGTTCACCTCTGATGTCGAGTCGATTTCAAATTTTCCCTGCAACATACCGAATATGTCGCCGGATGTTTTTATGTCTGCCAAGTCAGCAGGCAAAAAGCTGAAGGCTGCTTGTCTGCCATTTATGTTTGCAATCCATATATTCCCCATATTACTGAATTTTATGCCGTTGTATTTTGCTGCCTGGCTTTGCGACTGGAAGCCATAATACACAACAACGCTGAACGATGTGCCAACCATTATAAGCACTATAAAGGCAATGAGGCCCCATCTCTTCTTTTCCTTTTTTTCTCTCATCAAGATTGCGAATAGACGGCATTATTTAAAAGTTATTGTTGATTTAGATTGTGAAGTAAAACACAAATATTTAAATACTAATATATCGTTCCCGATATAACGGAGACGATATAAATGATGACTGGCTATTTAAGATTAATAGTGATGAAGACTTTGTTAAACAATAAGCTATCTGGATATGATTTGATAAAGCAGATAGAGAGAAATACAGGCACATGGAAGCCAAGCTTTGGCTCCATATACCCGCTTCTTGACAAATTATTGAAGGAAAAATTGGTGCAGGTTGAGGCGGTGGGCAGAAAAAAGTTGTATTATCTGACAAATGAAGGCAAGAAGCACCTTGCGCTTATAGACAAAAGCAAAAATACCATTGTTGACAAGCTTATTGCTACGTGGAATGCATTTGGAAAAATTACAGACAAAAGGGATAGAAATTTCATGCTTGAGGTTTTTAACAGCTTGAAAAAAGGGCAAATGCCATTCAAGGAGTTAAATCCGGAATTGAATGAATTCAGGGCGACAGTGTTCGATGTTTATTCTGCGGGCAAAGACACAAAAAAAGTTAAATTGGTATTGAAAGAAACCGTGAAAAAGCTAAAATCAATCAAATGAAAAAAACAATAATAAAACTGGAAAATGTGTGGAAAGTCTACATGATGGGCAATGTTGAGGTCAATGCCCTCCAAGGATTAAATTTAGATGTCAAGGAAGGCGAATTTGTTGCTATAATGGGGCCGTCCGGCTCTGGTAAATCAACTGCTGTGAACATGATTGGCTGTTTGGATGTTCCAACTAAAGGTAAAATAACGCTTGAGAGTCACGACATATCAAAACTAAGTGAGTCAGAATTGGCACAGATAAGGGGCAGGAAAATCGGATTCATATTCCAGCAATTCAATCTTATCCCGACGCTGACGGCGCTGGAAAATGTGATGCTTCCGATGATTTTTCAAGGCATAGACGAGAAAAAAAGAAGGGAAACAGCTGCCAAGCTGCTGCAACTTGTCGATCTTGGCGACAGAATCAACCACAGGCCGACCGAGTTGAGCGGTGGCCAGCAGCAAAGGGTTGCAATTGCAAGGGCTCTTGCAAACAATCCTGAAGTAATAATTGCTGACGAACCGACAGGAAACCTGGACAGCAAAACAGGAACAAACGTCCTTGAATTCTTGCAAAAGCTCCACAAAAAAGAGAATAAAACAATTGTTATGGTAACCCATGACACCAATCTTTCGAAAGTTGCAGAAAGAACAGAATTTTTGAAGGACGGAAAAATAATAAAATCATTAAACAACTAGGTGAGAAAATGAAAAAAAATATTTTAATTATGATATTGGTTATTAGTATTTTTTTTGCTGGCATCGCAAAGCCGCAAGTGGATACAAACTATTTTGGGCACTCCCCATCTATAATAGTAAGCATGATAAAACAAGAGCCTGACCCTGTTGAGCCGGGCAAGCAGGTCGAAGTAAGCTTCAAGCTGGATAATAATGGGACGCAAGCTGACAATGTTGTGTTCGAGATTGCACCGGAGTATCCTTTTTCATTGCTGGAGGGAGAAAGTGCAACTACATTTATAGGCACTTTGGGCACATCGCAATATGGAAGGCAAAGCGTCATAGTGAAATACAAGCTTAAAGTTGCACAAGACGCGTCTGATGACAATCATCAAATCAAAGTAAGATATAAGACAGAAAATTTTGATGTATGGGTTACTCTTGACAATTTCAGGATTAAAGTCCAGAGCCATGACGCAATACTTGCAGTTGAAAGGTTTTCTACAGCGCCAGCGATAACAGCTCCAGGGGAAAAGACAAAACTGGCAATCAGCCTCAAGAATTACGCCACTTCCCTGCTGAAAGACATAAAAATTACAATAAATCTTGATAAAAGCGGCGCAACCCTTCCATTTTCTCCGATTGGCTCGACAAATGAAAAGGTGATTTCTTACATTGAGCCTCAGGCAACTGTCCCACTAGATTTTGATTTGTTGGTAGACTCTGATGCAACATCAAAATCCTATAAAGTTCCGCTGGACATCAGGTACTCTGATTCATTAAACAAGAACTATTCAAAAACAAATCTTATAACGATTGTTGTCGGGGATAAGCCTGATTTGGGCATAACCCTGGAGAGAACAGATGTATTCGCATCAGGCAGCACTGGAAGCGTAGTGCTAAGGCTGGTAAACAAAGGCAGTCCTGACATAAAATTCCTTAACGTGAAAGTGCTGGAAAATGAAAACGTTAAGGTGGTGGGAGCAGATGAGGTTTACATTGGCAAACTGGACAGCGACGATTTCTCAACAGCAGAGTTCAAGCTTTTTGTTGAAGGGAATGATCAAGTCAATGCGCCGATATTAAGTTCTATTGTAAAGAGGAGCGAGACAATAAAAATTCCAGTTCAAGTCACTTATGAGGATTCCAACAATAACAATTACAAGGAAACCAAAGAAGTTGATTTCAAGCTGTACAGCAACAGTGATGCAAAGAATTTTGGCATTAAGAAAAACGGGAAGTGGCTTTGGATTGTAGTAATCTTAATGGCGGCTGGAGCTGGCTATTACTATTATAAGAAAAGAAAGGCCAAAAAATAATTTCTTTTTTTTATTGCGATGCTTAAAGATTATTTCAAATTTGCTTTAGGTACCATAGGCCACAGGAAGATAAGATCGTGGCTTACGATGATCGGAATATTCATCGGCATAGCTGCGGTTGTGGCATTAGTCTCACTCGGCCAAGGCTTCAAAGAGGCTGTAAATAAGGAGTTTGAGAAGATAGGCACCGACAAGCTGATCATTCTGCCAAAAAGCGGCTTTGGAAGTCCTATAGCTACTGCTGCCGCAAAGCTCACAGAAGACGACTTAAAGGTTGTAAAGAAAGTCCCTGGAACAGAAAACGTTGCCGGATTAATTTTCGCAAATGCAAAAGTTGAATTTGAGGACAATCTGGATTTTTTATTCATAATAGGCCTTCCCAAGGGCGATGAAAGGAAACTTATTGACGAATTGCAAAGCCTAAAGGTAAAAGAAGGAAGAAACCTCAGAGACAACGACAGGTTTAGCGCACTTGTTGGGGCAAATATCGTTGAAAAGGAGCTGCTTGGAAAAAATCTAAGGGCAAGGGATAAAATAAAGATAAATGACGAGGAGTTCACTGTTGTCGGAATCCTGGAAAAAACTGGAGATCCCGGATGGGACGGCTCGGTCTCAATTCCAGAAGATACTCTTAGGGAAATTTTCAATGAGCCGGATAAGGTTGATGAGATAATTGTAAAAGTTGCCGGCTTTGATAATGTGCATGCTGTTGCTGACAGAGTAAAAAGCGACTTGCGAAGATTCAGGAATGTAAAAAAAGATGAAGAGGATTTTGATGTTCAAACGCCTGAGCAGCTTTTGAGCTCTTTTGGCGACATACTAAATATTGTCCAATCTGTCCTCATAGGGATAGCTGCAATCTCGCTTCTTGTAGGCGGGATTGGAATTGCAAACACGATGTACACTGCGGTAGTTGAGAGGACAAAAGAGATTGGAATTATGAAATCAATCGGAGCTCAAAACAAGGATATTCTGCTGATTTTTATCATAGAAAGCGGCTTATTGGGGTTAGCTGGGGGTTTAATTGGAGTTGTGCTTGGATTTGGATTGAGCAATTTTGTAGAGATTATAGCAAAAGATGTCATAGGCACAAATCTCATAGAGGCTTATTTTTCATATTGGCTGTTTTTTGGCGCATTGCTTTTTTCATTCCTCATAGGAGTTATATTCGGGGTTATGCCCGCAAAACAAGCTGCTTCATTGGAGCCTGTTGAAGCTTTGAGGTCAAAATGATTAAAGACTATGCGAAAGTTGCTGTTGGAAATTTATTGCACAGAAAATTGAGGTCGTGGCTCACAATGATTGGTATATTTATTGGAATTGCAGCAGTAGTCGGCTTGATTTCTTTGGGTCAGGGGATGAAAGAGGCAATTGGAAATGTATTCTTGAACATCGGGGCTGACAAGATTGTTGTGCAGGCAAAATCCGGATTGCAGTTTGCTGGACCGCCCGGAAGCAGCGCTGCTTCTAATCTGACAACAAATGACATTGATGTGATCAAAAGGGTCAAGGGCATTGACAAGGTTGGCGCGAGATTAATCAAGCCGGTTAAACTGGAATTCAACAAGGAAGTGAAGTTCTATTTTGCTGCCTCAATGCCAGATGACGACGATGGAAGGAAATTGATAACAGAAGTCAACAGGTACGAAACAGAGGCAGGAAGATTGCTCAAGAAAGGGGACAGGTTCAAGGCATTCATAGGGAACAGCGTTGCCAATAAAGGCGTATTCACAAAGAAAAAAATTGAAGTCGGGAATACATTAAAAATCAATGATGTTGAATTTGAAGTTATTGGAATATTAAAAAAAACTGGAAACCCGCAGCAAGACCGAGTTGTTATTGTGCCAGAGAGCACGTTAAGGGATGTTTTGAAAATTGACAAAAGAAAAGTCGATGTTATTGCTGCCAAAGTCCAGAAAGGGATTGATGTAAACAATGTCGCAAATGATATTGAAAAAGCAATGAGAAGAGACAGAAATTTGGATATTGGCAAGGAAGATTTTGAAGTGCAGACGCCGCAGCAGATTCTGGAAACTTTAAACACAATACTAACAATGGTTGAAGTTGTGCTGATTGGTATTGCGGCAATCTCGCTTCTTGTAGGCGGGATTGGAATTGCAAACACGATGTACACTGCGGTAGTTGAGAGGACAAAAGAGATTGGGATTATGAAATCAATCGGAGCTCAAAACAAGGATATTCTGCTGATTTTTATCATAGAAAGCGGCTTATTGGGGTTAGCTGGTGGGGCAATCGGAATTGCTTTGGGAATAGGCTTAAGCAAGTTTGTTGAGTTTTTAGCATTCCAGTTTTTGGGCACTGCCTTGATAAAAGCATTTTTTCCCTGGTACTTAATTTTGGGCTCATTATTGTTTTCTTTTTTGATTGGCTCAATTTCCGGATTGCTTCCGGCACGACAAGCTGCAAATTTGAAGCCGGTGGATGCATTGAGATATGAATAGTTTTAGTTTATTTGCTTTCATGCATCTTTCTCAGTTCTTCCTTTAATATCTTGCCCATTGTATTTTTTGGCAAAGCATCCAGAAATTCAACATACTTTGGCTTTTTGAATGAAGCGAGTTTTTCCTTGCAATAAGCAACCACATCTTCTTCTGCCAATTTTTTTCCAGGATTTAAAATAACATAAGCCTTTACAGACTCGCCAAATTCCTTGTCTGGGATGCCAACAACTGCGCACTCCCTGACCTGGGGCATGGACTCAATAACATCTTCTATCTCCCTCGGATAAATATTGATACCGCCAGAGATTATCACATCTTTAGACCTGCCGATTATGTAGACATAGCCTTTTTCGTCTATTTTTCCGGTATCACCTGTTATAAACCACCCATCTTTGAAAATTTCTCTGTTGAATTTTTCCTTGTTCCAGTACCCATGAAACACGTTCGGGCCTTTAAGCAGTATTTCTCCTTCTGTGTCAGCAGAAACTTCATTAAAATTCTTGTCGACAATTTTAACCTTTACCCCGGGCAGGCAAGGGCCCACGCTTCCAGGAATCCTTTCACCGTCATACGGATTTGAGAAATTCATCATTGTCTCTGACATCCCAGCCCTTTCAAGAATTTCATGGCCTAATATTTTCTTCAATTGATAAAATAAATCTTTTGACAGGGGAGCAGAGCCTGAGACAAATAACCGCATTGAGGACAAATCATATTTTTCAATACCATCAACTTCCAGCAATTTGTAATACATTGTTGGCACCCCCATAAACAAAGTGACTTTTCTTTTCTGCATAGTCTCCAAAACATCACTGGCATCAAATTTTTTCATTAAAATCGTGAAATTGCCAACAGACAAAGCGCCGCAAAGTGCAACCCCAATTCCATGAATATGGTACAAGGGCAATGTCAATAAGAAAATGTCTTCTTTTGTCCATTTCCATGTCTGGACCAAGGCTTTTATGCCGGAAGTTAAGTTTAGATTTGTTAATGCAGCGCCTTTTGGCTTTCCTGTTGTGCCGGATGTGTAAAAAATTATTGAATGATCTTCGTCTTTGATTATTGCATTTGACTTATTATTAGGAATATTTTTTATTAATTCATGAAAGTTTAATGTGTCTTCTTTTTTTTCATCAATCAAGATTATATGCTTTAATTCTGGCAGCTTGCTTTTAATATTTTCAACAACTGACAATCTTTCCTTGTCAGTTATAATCGCTTTTGCGCCGGAATCATTTAAGATATGCTCAATTTCCTGCTCCTTGAAATTTGCATTCATCGGGACTACAATGCTGCCGTTCTTGAAATTGCCAACAATCGAGTAAACAAGTTCCAGACAATTTGGCAGGAATTGCGCAACCCTGTCGCCTTTTATTATGCCTAACTCTTGGAAGGCATTGGCTACTTTATTCCCAATCAAATCAATTTCGTTGAATGTGACTCTTGTGTCCTCAAATTCAATCGCTACCTTATCGGGCAGTTTTACAGCAGTCTGATGGAATAAATCTGCAATTACCATAAGAAAAAGCTTAGAACACGTGTTTTTAAAATTAACTCATTAATATATGGTGGAGAATATAGATTTATGTATGAATTTTATAGATGCTTCTTATAGAATCTTAAACTTTTGTGTTCCAAATTTCCTCTCAAGATTTTGACATATCAGAAGTATGCAAACTTTGAATATTAACCAAAAAAATCTTCAATAAATAATTCAAGACTCTCAGCAAATTGGTCGATTAGCTCGTTAATATCAATGTTTAAATTCAATACTATCGACATTAAGCTCACCTTCGATAGATCTAGAATCAAAGTAAATATTTAAGGTTTTGGTTATTGACAAAATCTTTTAGCACTATTTTTTTGATTTTTTATTAAATTCTTGAATAAATATCCATGTAGCAAACATTAATGTGGCAATCATCGTTCCTAACTCAGATAATGTCTGCCAAAAAATATCTCTGTCTTTAATTAAATATGTTGATAGCGCAGCAATAATAATACCAGCTATAATCAAAAAAGCTGCAATTGGCTGATATATTTGCATAAGTAAATTATTTATATTTTTCTTCATTTCAATTTTGTTATTGTAATATTCATTTATCCACATTGCAACAATAATTTTGAAACTTTTGTCATACCATCTTTATTACAAGTAACCACGAGTGGTAAAGTTTCTTCTTTATTTCTTATTCTAGTAGCTAACAAAACGATAGGGAAAAAATTCTCAATAGCATTATCATGAAAATTATTTGAAGGGCCCGGGCCCCTCCATGTATTATAAAATTTATCAGCTTCGTCTATATTATTAAATTCTTGAGCTTTAATTAATGTTATTGACACATCATATTTTTGAGTTGATATATCTTTACATTCATCAAAACTTTTCATACACTTTGTTATTAATTCGTCCTGTTTTGCTGGAGAAGACTGAGTCTGGGTATTGATATTTGATTCTGTATTTGCTTTAGGTTGGATATAAGTTTCTGTTCTTGCTTTAATATTACTAAATTTATCTTTGATAATATATTTTATATTTCTAATATCATACTCAAAAAACCATAATACCCAAGTTAGGACTATAAATATCATGAGTATACTCCATAACTTATTCCAAATATTATGTATCGTATCAACCACACCCCAATTTATGAACATCTAAGTTATTAGTATAAAAACTTTGCCGTGCTTTGAAGTAGTAAGTTACCTTTAGGTATAAAGCCTCTGGGAAGATTTGAACTCCCGACCTTCGCTTTACGAGAGCGACGCTCTTTAGCGTGTGAGCCAGCCAAACGCTGGCAGCTACCACTGAGCTACAGAGGCGTTAAGAACCAGTTTATTTAATTGCTTTTAAAATTTCTTCTTTTGAATTGAATTTTTTCTGGCATTTGAAGCAGACAGGATGGAGTTTGCCAAAGGTATCCTTGATGTAAGTGCCAAGCAATTTATTTAGGAAAGTAGTTTCAATGTTCTTATTGCAAATTGAGCATTTCATAAGCAGAAGATTTCTATTGATTTTATAATTCTATCTTTTCGGACAATTTCCACAATATTTAAAAACTGCTGGTTGTTTTAATGGCATATGCGCAGTAACACAGCCAAAATCGAGTTTTTCTAGTATTTTTTATTACCATTATCCCTAAAAATGACACGAATAGCTATTGTCGACAACGAAAAGC
Organism: Candidatus Woesearchaeota archaeon; assembly: GCA_023259315.1. Next base: position 13,387 of record JAHFQL010000019.1, read on the forward strand.
TCAAGGACATGCAACTGAAACTGCATGTGCAGAGCATCTGCCCAGTCAATAGGACTGGAAAGGAATGCATAAAGATTGAAGCAGACAGCAGGTTGACCATTGACGAGCACTTGTGCACAGGATGCGGAATCTGCCCAAAAGCTGCGCCAAATGCAATCAAGATAATCAATCTTCCAGAAGAGCTGACAACAAAGCCGATACACAGGTACGGGGAAAATAAATTTGTTTTGTATTCGATTCCGACCCCGACTTTTGGGCATGTAACGGGAATTCTGGGCGTGAATGGCATAGGCAAATCAACAGCAATAAAAATTCTGGCAAATGCCCTAAAACCAAATTTTGGAGAGTGGGCTGAAACTGAGACGGATTACGACAAGCTTATTTATTTCTTCAAAGGAACAGAAGCGCAGGGATTTTTTGAGAAAATAAAGAATTCAGAAATAAAAGTTGCATACAAGCCGCAGCAAGTGGATTTGATACCAAAAACAACCAAGGGAAAGGTAATTGATTTGCTTAAAAAAGTTGACGAAAAATCTGAGTTAAAGAAAATTGCGAATGAACTTCAATTGAATGATTTCCTGAATAATGAAATTTCAGAAATTTCAGGCGGGGAACTCCAAAGAGTTGCGATTGCGGCAACTGTACTGAAGAACGCAAATTTGTACATTTTTGACGAGCCAACAAGCTATCTGGACATAAAGCAGAGGATAAATGTCAGCAGGTTCATAAAATCCCTCATAAATGAAAATAATTCCGTCCTTATTGTCGAGCACGATTTGATAATCCTTGATTACATAGCTGATTTAGTGCATTTGATGTACGGCAAAGAAGATGCTTATGGAATAGTAAGCGGCGTCAAGCCTGTAAGAAACGGAATAAATGTCTATCTCGAAGGCTACATAAAAGAGGAGAATGTGAGGTTTCGCGATTCGAAGATAAAATTTGCCGAGAAGCCACCAATAAAGAAAAAGCACATCAAGGAAATTGTAACGTCTTGGGAAAATGTGGAGAAAAAACTGGGAAATTTTGCATTGAAGGCCGGGAAAGGCTCGATACATAAAAATGAAATCATTGGAATTCTTGGGGAAAACGGGACAGGCAAAACAACGTTCGTCAAGATTCTAGCTTCTGTCCTGAAACAGGAAAAAGGGGAAGTTTCGCGTAAAGTAAAAGTCAGTTACAAGCCCCAATATCTGGAAGTCTCTGATGATTTGGTTGTTGATGTTTTAAAAGATGCGTTTCGCAATTATGAAAATCAAATCATACATCCATTAAATATCCCACAATTGTCGCTAAAAAAATTAAGCGAATTAAGCGGAGGCGAGTTACAAAGAGTTGCGATCGCATATTGTTTGCAGCAGGATGCAGATTTGTATTTGTTAGATGAGCCAAGCGCTTACCTTGATTCAGAACAAAGATTGATTTTATCAAAAGTTATAAGGGATTTTGTAGAGCATAAGGGGGCATCAGCATTGATTGTGGACCATGACTTGCTGTTTATCGACTATATAAGCGACAAATTAATCGTGTTTGAAGGGAAACCGGCACTTGAAGGAAATGTTACAGGCCCTTTTGAAATGGAAGATGGAATGAACAAGTTTTTGAAGGTTCTTAATATAACATTAAGGAGGGATCCTATAACAAATAGGCCAAGGGTAAATAAATTGGATTCAAGGCTGGATAGGGAACAGAAGGAAAGTGGGAAGTACTACTACACATAGATTTTTAAGATTAAATTGTACCCATTTGATATTATCCTAAAGTTATTCTGATTTCTTGAAAGCCAATTAAAGTCATTTATATTCTAGTCTTCCCAGCGTGAATATTAATTTCACCCTTTGCATCTACTTCCACTGAAAATGATTTAACAAATGCTCCGCTAACCTTCTTCTCTCCAAAAAATGTTTGTAACCCAATTCTGTATAAGCTTTCTTTTCTTTCGTTTGTTCCCTTAGGTATTCTTGATATGTAGGATCCGATAATTCAATTTTTGGTTTAAATAATACATTCCAGACTACACAGGCTTTATCTTCTCTTAAAACTGGATTGACTGCTGCGGCCTTTGGGATACCTGCACCTAGATTATTTCCTATAACAACATAGTCTATGCTTCCTTTCTCAGTGACTTCCTGTATCCACTCCTCCAACTGAGGATTGGAAGAATAAAAATCGTGACCAAGATCATGTATTGGCAATCCCAATAGCCAGAATTTGAAACTTTCTTTTACAATATCTAATATTCTGTTGGTCTCCAATCTACAAAAACCACCAGGATCATATTTTCCCGGCAGTGCTTCTATATCAGAATCCAATAAAAGTATTCTTTTAACGTCTGGTTTTTCTCCCATTTTATTCACTTAGATGTTCTTTTGACTTCAGCCCTTATTTCTGGGAAAAGTTCATATAATCCTTCTAATTCGTCCTGAATTTCTTTTATTCTTATATAATGCTCTTTAGCTTCACTGGCATAAGCTAATTTTTGTTCTAAGTATTCAGCAGATTTTCTCAATCTTGATATGACCATCCTTGTTCCCCCCGTCTTTAGTTGGTAGTAACAAATGCCACTATATAGAATTTTCTTTAAGAAAAAGGAATAAAATAACAAAAAAATCTTTAATTTTATTAAAAAGTTAATTATAATTAATATTTAATAGTAAAATATTTAAATAATTGATATATTTTGATATAATCATGGAAATTAGTGGCAAAAAAAGTCTTGAAGAGACAAAAGAACCTATAACTATTGACAACACAGATAGAAAAATCCTCTACGAGTTGGATTTAAATGGGAGAGCAACGTATTCTGAAATCGGGAAAAAAGTAAGGCTTTCAAAACAGTCAGTCAAAGAGAGAATGAGTAATCTTGAAAAAATTGGAATAATTCAGCAATATTTTGCTTTGATCGACGTTCATAGAATGGGCTATACTTTTTACAGGATTGATTTAAAGCTTCAAAATGTCACAGAACTAAAGGAAAAATATATAATAAATTATATTCTGAAGCTTCCGAAAGTCATATCAGTATTGGAGCTGCACGGAAAATACGACTTGGCTGTCTTATTCTTAACAAAAGATATCATTGAAACAGACAATAATATAAAAAATATTAAGTGGAAATTTAATAAATACATAAAAGATATGAGTTTTTCTGTGATAACCACCCACACGAGATATAAATATGGATTTTTGATTGACAAAAAACAGGAAGATAAGGAAGTATTTATGGGAAGGGAATTAGCAGATATTAAACTATCGCCAGTGGAAAATAAGGTTCTTTCTGCCCTTGGCTGGAATGGCAGAATGCCTTTAACAAAAATAGCCAAACAGCTGGAAAAATCA
>JAHFQL010000103.1 GCA_023259315.1 Candidatus Woesearchaeota archaeon
GAAAAACGCCTGCGGAAGCTGCAGAGATTTTTATTCCATTGAAAAGGAACAAACTATTGAGTCTCATAAAATGGGTAAGATTAAACCATATCACGAAAAGATGACAGTATCTCTCAATAGAAAGGTTTAAATATATTCATTCAAAGTAAATCACAAAAAGAGAGGTGCCTGATGGCTTTCTTTAAGTTTGGAAAAAAGAAAAAAGAAGAATTAATGGATATTCCTGAAACACCAGTGCCTCAGCAAATGTACCAAGAACAAAGCTCGCCTGTTGACCAAGCAATGATGATGAAGCAGCAGGGCTATACAAACAACCAAATTGCGCAAATGCTGCAAAGCCAAGGCTACAACAGCGATCAGATTTATAATGCTATAAACCAGACAAATTTAAGCGCTAATTACCAGCCAAATGAACAAGTAGAGACGGGAATGACTGATTATGGGCAGACTAACGAGCAATATGCACAGCCCCAGCAGACATTTCAGGTGCCGCAAGAACTCCCGACTCCTTCGATTCAACCTGCAGTTGATGAGGAAAGGATTCAAGAGGTTGCAGAGGCCGTTATAGACGAGAAATGGGAGGAGTTTGCAGGCGACATAAAAAAAGTCATTGAATGGAAGGAAAAAAGCGAGGACAGGCTTGCAAAAATAGAGCAGCAAATAATCGACTTGAAAATTAGCATGGATTCCTTGACAAAGAGCATAATGAGCAAAATACAATCCTATGACCAGAACATTGTAGATGTTGGGACAGAAATGAAGGCCATGGAGAAAGTTTTCCAGAAAGTCCTTCCCTCCCTTACAGAAAACGTAAACAAACTTGACAGGATGACAAAAGGGGTTAAAGAGCCATCAAAGAAATAGATTGGTTTGAATTTATATTTATTCTTTAATTAATTTTCAATTCCGCCCTCGGCAAGAAATTGAATTAATATAAATAAATAATTTAACTTATCAACCTCCTTTAGAAGCAAGCAATGCAATCGTGAATATTGCCACTGCAAAAATCATTATCATGCCAAGAAATTTGGGGTTAAAAATAACATTCACTGTCTTGGAAAAGTCTTGTGAGTTTTCCGACTGAACATCAACATTGCTCTTGATTTTGACTGCAGCGCCGATAATAACGACAAGTACTATAAAAACAAGAAGCACGCCCTTTAAGGCAGGAAAACTTGATGCGTCACCGCCAATCATCTTCGATGCTATATTTATCAGGAGAATAAAAACAAATACAACTGCAAGGAACGGCGCAATATCAGCAATAATGTTTGTTGCCAATGGTGATATGATTACAAATATTCCCAATAACAAGCCTACAAGAATGTTTACAAAATTATTCTGGCCTAAAATCTTTGTCCAAAGCAGGGTTGCATAAACAACTATCCACACGAAGAGAAAAACAAAAATGCTCGAGAAATGCGCCAAGCCTGTTACATCAAGGAATGTTGCCATATTATTAAAAATATTTAATGGCCGCCTTTACCTCCTCCAAAAAGCTTGCCTATGTCCACACCAACTCTATTGAGCAATGTCCTTTCATCCCTTTCCTTAGAGTCGCTGGTAATCCATGCGATAATAAGCCCAAACACAAGAAGCATTATAGCAATGGCTATTGCCTCTTCACCCAATACCCTTTCAAGATAGTAATTAAACGTGCCATCCCACCATCCTGCAGAGCCTCCAAAGATTAGAACAATGGTTGCAAATGAAAAAAATGCAATCCACCCTGGCATTGAGACTCCTAAAAACACCTGCTCTTGCCCAAACACGCCTATTAATATCAGCAGGAAAACAATGGCAACAAGCACGATTGAAACCTGAGGCAATGATTCATTGATAATTTGTACTGGGTCATAATATCCGGAATACCTTCCTGTTACATGAGGTATAACAACAAGCAAGCCCACAATCAATGCAATAATTACGTTAAGATTTTTCTTGCTCTCTCCTAAAATCCTTGTTTTTTGGAGTACTGCATATATGATGACAAACACCAAAAGAAACGGCAGCATTACATCTGACAGGCCCCAATTGTCCAATGTCCTGATAAATCCTTCAAGCCTGAGTGATTCAGATACCATATAGCACCTCTTTAGGTTTATTCTTATTTATTTTGATATTAGTATATAAATCTTATGAAATTTTAATGCCCGCTGCTTCCATGACTTTCCTTTTGCGGTTCTTTGATTGCGTAGATAACAAACAAAACAACTATTGCCAGCAAAATAACAGATCCTGCAAGAGTGTCGCTGCCGGAGCCTGCAAAATCCCCTACGCGCTGCAGCCATGTCCTTCCATCGCTTGTCTTTATCGAGTCAAGGAATATCCCCACAATAGCCAGAAACACTATGATCTCAAAGGTTATCTTCCAGCCCCCTTTAAGGTACATTGGCTCGCCTTCCTTGTGGAATGAGCCAATCAAAAGCAAAAATAAAACGCTGAAGAATAGAACTATGACTGCCTTTGCAACAGTCTCGTTTATTATAGCCACTAATTCTTTTGCTGCAATAACCAAAAATGCTATAACAAAAGATGCGATTGCGTTAAGGTTTTTTTTGGTGTACTCGTGCCCATCAATCTTATCTGTCCCAAGCACTTTTGTCTTTTCGAATATGGCAAACACAATGGTGAAAACAAGCAAAAAAGGCAAAACAACGTCAAACAAGCCTATCTGGGTAAAGAAGTCAATCACTTCCCTGAAGGGTGTTGACGAAGATACAGTAGCCATAAATTTTTAAGGCTGATTTATATATATAAATGTTGTGGTTTCTTGTTTCTTGATTTCCATTAAAAACCTTTATAAACAAATTTAATTATTTATCCGATATGCTGAACAAATCAGAATTCAACAAAATAAGGCAGGAGATGCACAACATTGACTTGAAAAGGGAAGAAGTCATACAGATGTCAAGGGAGATAATAACCATTTCAAAGCAGGTAATATATGCTGCTCAAAGAAATGATTTGGAAGAATCAAGTTCTGCAATAAAAAAAATCAAGGATAAAATTAATAAATTAAAAAAAATAGATATACACACGGACACAAACATAAACTCCGTTGCTTTCCAGGAATATGTGGAAGCAACTGCATTTTATGAATTCGTGAAAAACAAAAAAATACCTACAAAAAAAAGCCTTGGAGTCAGCGCTGAGGATTACTTGAGCGGATTATGCGACTTGACAGGGGAATTGGTAAGGAAAGCGATTTATGATGTCATACACAAAAAATTTGGTGAGGCAGAAAGAATAAAAAATTTAGTAAATGACATTTATGGAGAATTCCTGAAATTGCACTTAAGGAATGGCGAGTTAAGAAAAAAAGCCGATTCAATAAAGTGGAATTTGAAAAAACTTGAGGAAGTAATGTATGATATTTCGATGAAGGAGAGATATTAAAAAATGTATTTTATAAGATAATTTTATATAGTTTTAGACCAAATACCTTAATTTATGGTTAGTGCTTTTTATTATCTTAAAAGATTTTTTCATGTTTTTCCTCAAAGATATAAACAAATTAACCATTTAAGAATTGAAAAATACAAGATCGACCAGAAAATTATCGAATCCAATTCATTATCTGATACAGAGGTTGAAAACTTAATTAATATAATAGGGAAGGATTCTATTTTTAGGAAAGCTGAAAATAGAAAGCAGTTAACGCTACGGCATATTGCATGGAAAGTATTTAAGTCTGCACAAAATTATGATGGAATTAGAAATAAACTTCCTGTTCTAGAGCCTACTGAAGAATTCAGAAAAAAAACCCTGAAATTTAGAAGAATTTTGGATTCTGTTTTGCCGAATATTAAGACTATTATTCAATACTTAGACCGGGTTTATTTAGAACAATATTCAGCTTTAGTAAAACGTGATTTTAATTCTTACATAAGATTTTTACATGCAGAGCAAGATATTAATAGACAAATAAATGCAGCGTTGCAGCCTTTGAGAAAAAATATACAAAATTTAGTTAATATTTTAGAACTGTATTTTGATTATTTGCACCGGAGAGGCATTATGGAAGAGGCTGATATA
>JAHFQL010000104.1 GCA_023259315.1 Candidatus Woesearchaeota archaeon
TCTAAACTGCTGTATTATCCACTTTCTTTTTTTTCGTTTAATTTTTCCATTAAAAACACCTCAAAAGAAGAGAAATCTTATCAAATATTAAAGTGTAAACTAATAATCAAATTGAACAATGATTTAGCCTAAAGAAGCAATAGATTTAAATTATGCTTTAAAATCTACAATTCCATGCCGCGATGGCACAATCTGGTACTGCGCTAGCCTTGAGTTCATAAAGGATAGCTTGTTCCCGAAAGGGTTTCTCGGTTCAAATCCGGGTCGCGGCGTTTATACCTTGAATGGAAAGCCGTTAGTTTTTAACGGACTTTCATTAAAGGACAGAAATAAGAGTCGCGGCGTATTTTATTTTCGGTGATTTTATGTTTGATTCTTTCCAGAAAGAAAAATCGGATTTTCTCAATAAGAAGGACAAGAGCAAGAAAGGCTCTATAGACAAGGGCATAAAGGAATTAGTGAACCTAATAAACTCAAAAAATGATTATTACACGACAAGCAGCTGCGCTGGAAGGATTGTTCTGCTGGAGATGAAGTCCAAGAAAAAGAATGATTGTGGCTGGATTTTTACAAAGCATGGCAAGGTTAATTTCAAGGAAATACTTGAAATTTTAAAAAAATACAAAAACAAAAAAATTCAAAATGAAGTCTGGTTCAAGCAGCAATCCTTGATACTTCATGTTTCATGTAAAAATATAGATGCCGCTAAAATGTTATTAGACGCTTCCAGAAAAATATTCAGAAGAGCAGGGATAATCGGCATTACTGACAGAAAAACTACAATAGAGGTAATTGGAAGCAGGAATTTGGAAACGATTGTGGCAGACAAAAATTTTGTTGTTGATGAAAAATATTTGAAAAAATTAATAAAATATGCGAACAGGAATTTTATGGAGAATAAAAGGAAGATTGGGAGATTTTTGAGATCAGTTAAAAAATTTGTAACTGAATTTAGAGGTGATTATCATGAAAAAAGCATTTGATGCCTTAATAAATCATGAGTATATAAAAATAAAAAAATAATTGTGGTTAAATATATTAATATAGGTGTAAGCAGTCAAGGTAAAACTATAGAAGAAGGAATCAGAAATATAAGGGATGCAATAAGATTGTATTTAAAGGACGATCCTAAAGAAAAATCAAAATTAGATGGAATTACCCCACCATTCATGGCAAGAGTTTTCCTATAACAAAATGCTAACCAAACTCAAAAAAGAACTAAAACAATTATCAAGCCCTGAAAAGTCCAAAATATATGCCAGATTCTTCAAGACTGGCAAGGGACAATATGGTGCGGGTGATATTTTTCTTGGATTGACTGTTCCTGAGCAGAGAAGATTGGCGCAAAAGTATGTTGATTTAAAATTTGATGAAATCAAGATACTGCTTCGCAGCAAATACCACGAGCATAGATTGACTGGATTTTTCATTTTGTGCTATAAATATCAAAAAGCAAGAAACAGTGAAAAGGCCAAAATAATAGATTTCTATCTTAAACACAAGCATCGTGCCAACAATTGGGATTTGATTGATTGTGTTGCAGACAAACTGCTGGGAAAACACATCATTGACAAGGACAAATCAATTTTGTATGAACTAGCGAAATCTGAGAGCTTGTGGGACAGGAGAATTGCAATAATAACTACTTTTGAATTTATACGAAAAGGAAAATTTGATGATACAATAAAAATTTCAGAAATTCTGCTGAATGACAAGCACGATTTGATTCAGAAAGCAGTTGGATGGATGTTAAGGGAAATTGGAAAAAGAGATGAAAAGGAATTGATTAAATTTCTTGATAAGCATTATAAGAAAATGCCGAGGACCATGCTGAGGTATTCTGTGGAAAGATTGGATAAAAATAGAAAAAAGTTTTATATGAAAAAACAAAATAAAATTTAAATAATTTTGATGCAAAACGAAATTAATTTATATAAGTACTCACCTCCATTGGTTTTTATATTTGTTTTATGCTATTGCATAACAATTATAAAAACCGCGAGGTTTAACATAGATGAATCTAGGTAATGTACAAGCTGTCGTCAGATTTTTGAATGATGCGATGAAGGCGCCGGTTCAAGCTTCAAGCAATATAGAACGTGACCTTGAAACACATGTAAGGCAATTTGAAGTGACTTTTAGCTTGGAGCCGCTTGCCAGAGCTTTAAGAGAACAAATTTCTAATAAGGTTGCAAGATATCATGATGCACGGGATTTTGCAAGTTTCTATAATACAAAAGATGGATTACAGGTTGCTCAAGCAGATTTTTGGAACGGAAATTATGGATTAACAGAAATTTTGCGTGATGACCAACATCTTTATCTTCATGTACAATTCGTTGATCAAGCAACAGGATTGCCGGGGACAGTGGATTTAAGAGGCAAGGCAATGATAGTTATTGCTGAACCGAATGGAAGAGTGATAGTTTCATCTCCTATAACATCAGTTGATGGTGCACAATTTGATTTTGCTGCATTGAGACCGATTGATTATGTTGCTAAAATGCAACCGCAAGAACCAAAACAATAATTTATTTTTTGTAAAGAATAAAAAAATAAAAATCTCTCTAGACCCCAACCATAGCATCAGTCAGTCCTTTTCTGTTTTTAATCTCCTGCACGACTTTTACCTGTAATTCTCCAGGCAGTCTTTCGAAGCTCTGGTCAACTAGAGAAGAAACTCCCCTTCCTTCTGTTGCTGACCTCAATTCAGAACTCCAGTTAAGCATGTTCATGACAGGTAATTTAGCTTTGACAAAAACCAAGCTTTCTTCCTGGGTTACATCAAGCAACTGGCCCCGCATGCTGCTTACAAGCTTTGTCAGCCCGCCTAGATATCCTGAAGGCGCTTCAATAAGCATGATTTGCATAGGCTCAAGTATTATCGGGCTTGCTGTCAGCATCGCGCCTCTTACTCCTTCCCTGACAGCAGGATAAACCTGCGCAGGCCCCCGATGAATTGCATCTTCATGCAGTGTCATATCAGTCAGGCTCACTTTCACGCCAGTGCAAGGCTCCCTCACCAAAGGCCCTTTTCGCATGACTTCCTCAAACATATCAAAAATCATCTCCAGCACTTCTCCAAGATAAACCTGGCCCCTTGTCTTGTCGAGGAAAATATTTCCATTATAAACATCTTTAACCTGCTCTGCTTCTTTTGAGTCCATGCCGGCATTGATCAGAGCATTCCTTATGTCAAGATTTTTCTTCTTGATTCTGCCTTCAGGTATTGTGGTTTCCTTAATCAACCTGTAAACTTCCGGGTTTATCTGCTCCACAGTAAAATAAAACTTGTTGTGCTTGTTTGGGGTTTTTCCTTCAATTTCCTGCGATGGCTTGGTCACGCATTCCCTGAAAACTACAATTGGCGGGGATGTCTTGACCTCGACATTTTTTTCTGTTATAATCCTGTTTTCTATAATCTCAAGGTGCAACTCGCCCATGCCAGATATCAGGTTTTCGCCGGTTTCTTCGTTGATCTCGATGACTATTGAAGGGTCTTCCCTGCCGACTTTTCTCAAAACCTCAATCAATTTAGGCAAATCACTTGGCTTTTTTGGCTCGATTGCTTTTGTGATGACCGGCTCGAAAATGTGCTTTAATTCTTCAAAAGGCTGCTCCGGCTCAATTGTTATGGTTTCGCCTGCATTTCCAAGGACGCCAGAAATCGCGCAAACATTTCCAGCTGGGATGCTTTCAATTAGCTCTGGCTTTATTCCGTTGTAAATGTAAATGTTTTGCATTCTTTGGTGCTGCTTGCTGTTGTTAAGATAAACTTCTGTTCCGCTTACTAAAGTTCCTGAAAATAATCTTCCAGCAGAAATATCTTTGCCTGACCTTGGGTCAACTACAATCCTTGTTATGACAAATGCAATTTTTCCATTTGGGTTGCATGCCAGCAAATCTTTTCCAAATTCGCTTTCCAATTCGCCTTTCCATATCTTGGGAATTCTGTATTGCTGTGCGGTTATGGGGTCAGGCAGGTGCTT
>JAHFQL010000105.1 GCA_023259315.1 Candidatus Woesearchaeota archaeon
GGGAAGAATCTTCTGTTTGCATAATTGTATTCAGAGGCATATACTTTGCGGTTTTTAAAGTTCTTTTGATTCTGTATACTGGTTGTTGTATAATCTTTTTTTCTTTCAATCTAGCCAACTCCATTAATCCTTTTCTCCTAACTTTGATTATCTCATCAGTGTTATGTATGAATTCTTTAGTCTCATCTAATTCCAATTGGTTGCATAACATCCAGCATTTTAAGGAATGGGGATATGGCTTATCTCTTAGAAAGAATCGCGGTTCAGTTTCAAAACCATTAGCGAGTCTTAAACTACCAGGATTTTTCAAACCCCAGTAGGTTTCTGCAAAGCGAGCCATGCGGCTTCCATGGGGAGCATCAACTTTTACTTGGTGAGACAATGCACTAATAGAAGGTAGTATCTTGTTGAAAGGTATACGGGAATTTAAAATATTTTTAGTTCCATGATAAGGTCGAGGAAATATCTCATTTTCACTATAGCCCTGCAATCTATGAACCGCTTTGATATAACTATATCCCGCATCATACTCAAAAAGAGGCCAGTCATTTAAGTCATCTCTATTGCCAAGCCATATATAAACTTCAAATCCAGCTTCATAGAATAATCTATGAGCTAATTCTTTAACTTCATTGGAACTTATTTCTTCAATTATTTTTCTAATTCTTTCAATTTCTTCTGGCGTAATTCCTATTTGTGATGCAAAAGCACGCAAATTATCAATAAATGTTTTTTTATCAATCTCTCCAGAAAAATAAGGCTTTCCTAATTCCGGATGATTAATTATTATATTTCTTTTTTGTTCTATTAAAAAATCAAACATAAAGATTCCTACGAAAGTGGTCTTTAAATATTTTATTGATTATTTTAAGATTATCCTTCAATTAAATTTTTTAATTCAAAAATAATATAATAAAATTCAAAAATTTATAGTTAACTATTTAAATATCCTAATTAAGAATAAAGTTATGGATGTTTTTGATTGCATAAGGACAAGAAGATCTGTAAGAAAGTACAAGGACAAGCCCGTCCCATGGGACAATATTGTGGAGATTATGCAAGCTGGAAAATATGCGCCATTTGCAGGAAATATCACAAATGTAAAGTTTATTGTTGTGAAGAGCGAAGATAAAAGAAGGGCAATTGCAGAGGCTAGCGCGCAGCAATACTGGATGCAGGATGCTCCAATACATATTGTTATGGTTGGCGAGCCAGAAAAGGCAGAAAGGTATTATGGAACTAGAGGCATAAGGCTTTACACAATACAAGGAATAGCTGCTGCAGTTGAAAACATGCTTTTGACTGCGCATTCTTTGGGATTGGGCTCTTGCTGGGTCGGAGCTTTTGACGAAGATGAAATAAGAAGGCTTTGCAACCTGCCAGAGCATGTTGATGTGCATGCAATACTTACCATTGGCTATGCCGATGAAGTTCCTGAAACTCCACCAAAATACAGGATAGAGCACATAATGTTCTTTGAGAAATGGTGGGGCAGAATTGAAGGCCCAAAAACAGGACTTGGAATGTGGAGCGTTCCTTTACAGCATGGCATAAAACAAACGCACAAGAACATAAAGAAGGCTGTTAAAAAAATTCTCGGAAAGAAAAAGGAAGAGTCAAAATAGAAAAATTAATTTATATCATAAAAATTATAGCTTCATTAAGAAAATAATTATCGTGTGTTTACACGTTCTTCCAAATTCAATCTGGTAGATTCAACACATTCTCTAAGAAATTCAGATGAGATATGTCTGCTTCCCATGTGTTCTCCAATCAAAGCGCCATCAACGGGTATAAATAATATTCCATTTTGTTTTGGCTCGGAGGCAACTTTGGGTCTAAAATCTCTAACAACATGGTGTCTACCCCCGAATAATCCGTTTTGTCCTTGATAATGGGATACACCATCTGAGCCACCGCCGCCAAATCCCCAATCGTAGAGAGTTTCTATCGCTTGTCTGGTTCTTTGTTCTGTTGCCGCTACCACAACAAAATTATACTTCCAAATTCCCCTAGATGAATCATAGATAATAATTGCCGAAACACCTGATACGTCTGCATTTTGTAATACTTCCGCAATAGATTTTGGTTTAACACTAGTTGCCACATCTACTTTAGTTGTTGGTGGGGCAATTTCATACTCTCGAGCAAAATCTATGTAATTACCGCGTTGAATAAGTCCGTAGTTGATCCTATCTCCTACATTAAAAAGATCTTTTCTACTGTCAGAAAGTATGACTAATCTTTCTCCAGGCTTATCAGGCCTAACTTTATAATTTCCTTGTCTATCTGTTCCTATTATTCTGCCGTATAAATTCATAAAATCATGGAAGAACAAATTCATTTATAAAAGTTGCTACTTAAAAATTAAAAAATAAAATGTGGCCCAGTTATCTGAGCCACCGCTCGCCTTCAAAATGAAAAACGTTGGGGGTGGTTTTCTAATGAAGGCAAAGAAACAATCTCACCACAAAGACTAAAGGGTGATCGTGATATTTGCCTAGTCTACTAGTTCTATTCCAAGTTCATGGCTTACTGCAACTGCTTCTACTGAGGGTTTTGAATAATCAACCTTGCCAAGCACCCATGGACTTTTGACGCCTGTGATTATAGTCATTACTGTGATTCTGCCTTTCATATCGTCCACAACTCTGGCGCCCCAGATTACATTTGCTTCATCATCAAGACTTTCTGTAACTATCTCGCCTACCTTGTTGATATCATCCAGCGTCATATCCGGACCGCCAACAACATGAATCAAAGCTCCTGTTGCGCCTTTGTAATCAACATCAAGCAATGGGTTTAGCAAAGCACCTTTTGATGCTTCTTCAACTCTGCTATTTGTATCGCTTGATCCGACTCCAATCACAGCGACACCGCCATTCTGCATTATGGCCTTTACATCAGCAAAATCCAAATTAACAAGAGAAGGTACAGCAATTGTCTCCACAATTCCTTTTATCATTGTTGCAACTAACTCGTTGGCAACAGCAAATGCCTGCTGTATTGGCAAATTTCCAGCAATTTGAACCAGCCTGTTGTTGTCGATGACAATAACCGTATCAGAAACCTGCCTTAATTGCTGCAGGCCAAATTCTGCCTTGTCAACTCTTGCCCTTTCAATCTTGAAGGGCATTGTGACTGTGCCTATAACAATTGCGCCTGTGTCTTTTGACAGTTGCGCGACAACCGGAGCAGCTCCTGTTCCTGTGCCACCGCCCATGCCAGCGCACACAAACACCATATCAGCACCCTTCAATGATTCTTTCAATTCAGGAATAGATTCTTTTGCTGCCTCAGCGCCTTTTTCAGGAAACCCGCCACAGCCTAATCCTCTTGTGACGCTTTTTCCAATCAAGAATTTCCTGTCAGCATCTATTATATTGAGGTGCTGCTTGTCTGTATTGCAAGCTATAATTTCAGCGCCTTTTATGCCTTTTTTGTACAACCAGCCAACCATGTTGTTGCCAGAGCCGCCAACACCTATAACCTTTATGTTTGCCTGTCCTACCTCAAAACTTACACTTGTGTTTTGTTTTATTGCACCTTCTACCAAAAAATCCATTTTAATCCCCCTTTTCCCTAGTCTTAGTGTTTTTCATGTATATTTCACAATATAAATTTCCGTTTACCGAAATCTTTATATTGCTCTTCTTAACAATTCCCTTTAGAATTAGTTTGTGCCAACAGACTGATTAAGTCACGTTTTATAGTTTTTTTCGTACAAAAAAACTAGAATTTCGAAAATACGCTTATTTGAAGCCGCTTTTCGCCAAAAAAGCTACTTTAGTTGAGTTTTTCGCCAAAAAAACTCATAATTAATCTTTTCTTAATTTTATTATAATGCTTAAATAGATTTATAAAGATTTCTGGGATTGAAAATATAT
>JAHFQL010000106.1 GCA_023259315.1 Candidatus Woesearchaeota archaeon
CTTTCTGGAGGAAAATGCCTATAGAATGTTACTATGGACTAGCTGCCAAGTTTTTCAAGTGGTGATTTTATGAAAAACGGAAATTATTTGAAAGAGGAAATAATTTCAGGAAAAGACAGTTTTTACCACTTTTATATTGAAAAACTAAATGTAGTCACTCCTTCTTACTAAACAATCTTTATATATTTTGCAATCTTTACCAACAAATATGAACAAACTAAAGGAAAAAGGCACTTATTTTGAAGGCTCGAACAAGAAATATCCAGATATAGACTTGCCAAAGTGGATGTTAAGCGAAAAAGAAGATAGTTCTAAATCTTAAGCGGTTATCTGAATAAAGAGGAAATTTTAAATACAACCTTATTAATATATCACAAAATGAAGTATAGAGTAAATATAGAACAGTATGAAGATAAGGTGTTTATAGCTGAGTGCCCCGTATTACCGGGCTGCATATCTCAAGGTAAAACAAGAAAAGAAGCATTGACAAACATCAAAGATGCAATTAAAGGGTATTTAGAAAGTCTAAAGAAGCATAATGAGCCTATTCCCCCTTCTGTTTACGAGGAAATGGTGGAAATATAATGCCAAAATTGCCAGTAATTTCTGGTATAAAAGTTGTTAAAGCTCTTTCAAAAGTTGGTTATGAAGTTGACCATCAGATAGGAAGCCATATAATTTTAAGACACAAAGAAGAACCTCACAGAAGACTTACAGTACCAAACCATGACGAAATTGCCAAAGGCACCCTTTTAGCAATAATACGACAAAGTGGATTAACTCGAGAAGAATTTATGGATTTATTAAAATAAGATTATATCAGTAGAACTTCTTTAGTATTTATTTTATTTTTGTGACTTAATAGTTGTTACAAATAGAAAGATTTAAATATTGAATCAGGTTTTCTTCTCTTCATGCAAATTAGCAGAAGGAAGTTTTTAGGAACAACTGCTGCCGCAGGCGCAGCAGGATTTGGGTTAGGGGTTTTAGTTGATAGATTGGCGCCGCATTTCTCAAAAAAAAATATCACACAAATTCCAAAACCAGTTGACCCACATGATTTAGAACAAGCCATACAAAAATATAATTCGGCAAACCTGGAAGAAAAAAGCAGAATTCTTAGCGAGATGTATGACGGCAGAGCAAAATTGATTCCAGTATCATATGATAATCAGCATGAGATGTTAGACGGATATTATGGAGATGTTTGGGCAGTAATTCATTTTGGTGTTCTTCAAGTGAATGGGAGCGGCAGCCAGTCTGGATTTTCATTGAACAATACAAGAGAATCCGTAACTGTTGACAATCATGGCAGGCTTCGCCAGGCATATGGGGGAGATTTTACTATTGCAATTCCTAATGGATATTCTTTGCTTAGTGTTAATGAACAAAGTGATAGGCTTAGCATGGACGAGTTACTTGAAGGCTTAAGATTATTTGCAGAAGAATATAAAGTTGTAATTGATAGCAAGAAAATTGGCGTAATAAAAGATGCACTTGGTGATTTGGGATACTATCCACCTATATGAATTAATTTACAAATTGAATCTGAAATTTTTTAGATTCATTATATTTTAAGCAGCTCTCCATCCAAATATATTGTGGGATTCTTAAAGACTTGGTCTAGGTGTATTATGGCATAAATGCTGCCCCCAAACCAGTAATTTGAGCCTATGCCAATATGTGCTGTCCCCAATGTCTTGTCGTCAACTATCATTGCGCCAATAATGGAAGCCCTTGGATTAAGCCCGATGCCAAGCTCGCATATCCTTCTCACATTTCCAGGATTTTTTGCAACAGATGCTGCCCATTTCAAGGTATTCTCAAGCTGCCTAGCCTCTTCTCCGCCTTTTATCTCGACAATTTCCCCATTCTTGATTGCCAATTCAATAGGTTTTTTTATTAATATTGTATGTTCATGCGTTCTTGAGCTGCCATCAATTATAACTTTTCCGTTTATTTTCTTTCCATTTGGCGGCGCATAAACTTCTCCTGCCGGCAAATTTCCCCCTGTTCCAGGCAGTGTATAGTTTCCATCGGCTGCAATAGCCTTGATTCCAGTTTTATCATAGTACAAATCAGTTCCTGCCGGAGTTGTTATGTGAACTTCTTTTGCCTGCTCCAATTTCTGCCTCATCAATTCATGATGCGCTTGCAATGGCTTGTAATTAACATCCATCGCATTTAATATCAAGTCTATGTTGCTTGTGGCCAAATCTCCCAAGCTCATTGCTGAAATAAACCTGTGATTTTTTTTTGCGATCCATCTCCTGAAGCTCTTGCCCAGTTCTTTGATGTTACCCAATTTGTCAGACATGTTTAGAATTACGATATTCCCGGATTTTAAATCGGACAGGTTGTGTATGACATCCTGATCAGATAGGTCTCCCCTTGATTTTACTTCTTGCAGAATAAGTTTTGTGTCTAGTTTCAGCTGCTCTGCCGCCATATAGTAAGCGCCGGACAACACAGCTGCAACATTTCGGTTTTCATATCCAATATCGCCAACTATCAAAACTTTCTCGTCTTTTACGCCCAAGCAAGGGGTAAAAATTTTCTTCAATGAATTTGAAGTTTTAAGCGCAATGCCGTATAGATTACGCTCTTTGAGCCATTTCAAGGATTCAACTGTTTCCATTAGGGCTTTAGATAAGAAAGTTTATTTTTAAAGGTTATGGAAAAAATGGATGATTTGAATGTAAAAAATTTATTGATAATTTTGATGTAACAATATAACAATAAAAAGGTTTAAAAATAGCGACGAGGTACTATCTTAAAAATTTATATAAAATATAAAACACAAGATTAAAATGAGCGAATTACCTGATTATGTTGTTGATGCCAATGCCCAGAGAGATTTGTATTACAACAATAAAAAATTTAGAGAAGCGCAAGAAATAGTAATACAATCTGGGCTTGAGCATATTGACGAATCTCCCAGAGACCAGCTTGCATTATTCTTAGACGGACGTGGAATTTCGCACAATGCCAGATTAGAGGATTTAGTGAGAAAAGAAGAACCAAAAGTTTCTCTTTTAGGCGCAACTTTCCATTTTTCAAGGAAGTTTTTCACAACAAGCCACGATTGCGGAGAAGATATCCAGGATCCGCTTCCTTTGATTCAAAATGTTTTAGATGTAATTGCAGCATCTGACGATAAGCATGCAGCAAAAATTCTCGAAGAGTTGAGCGATATCTCAAGTAAAGAGCCAACAAGTCAAAGAAAAGTTGTCGCTATTGTGGCTGAAATTTTGCCAGAATTAACGAGAGATTATAGGACATCTTTAGGAAATCTTGGGCATTTACATAGACCTGCAAGCCCACAATATAATTCAGAAAAAGGTAAGTTAGACCAACTGCAGATGACACTGCTTGATAAAATGATTGGATACATAAGACAGGTAATTAGAACCTATCAAGAACCATCATTTGATGGATTTAAAAAATATGCAGGCTATGGAAATAATAGCGCAAAAGCATCTGCAGTGGTAACTGTGGAGTATATTGAAGGATTGTTAGGAAGTAATGACCCCAAATACCAGAGAGCAATAAATACATTGGAAAGTCAAGCAGGCACGTTGCTTAAAATTACTTTCGAACACGGCTCAGAGAGAAGAAGAAAAATCTTGCAAGTTGTTGCTGGGCCTGAAGGCAACCCAAAAACTTACCATTTAGATTATACCAGGAGTGACGGCGCCTCCAGATTAGTTAAACCATTGATACTTGCGATGATGGATCATGTTATAGGAAACCAATTATTGCCGGTCAGCCATAAAAACGCTACTTCGACAAACAGGCCAAACGTAGAAAAATATTTCTAGTAGTTGGATACACAAATTTAATAAT
>JAHFQL010000107.1 GCA_023259315.1 Candidatus Woesearchaeota archaeon
AATAATCATCGGTGTGCTCGACAGTTCCCTCGTACCTTCCATGAACAGAATCATACTTGAAAAGATGGGCTAAGGTCTTTGCATCAGTTATATCATTCACAGCGACCCAGTTTATGTTTTCGTCTTTGATTCCTGCCCTTAGAACAAGCCTCCCGATTCGACCGAAACCATTGATTGCGACGTTTATCATTAAAACCACCCTTTTTGTTATTTCAAAATTTTCTTTCGGCTTGGTATTATATGCATAACCACAAATTATTAATTAGAACCTTTCGTAGTTTATTTAAATCTTTTCATAACAATCTGTTATCCCTGTTGGGGTTATTGAGAAGGTGGTTGATTACTTCCATTGCCTTCAGGAAACGGCATATCAGTTTTAACTTGTTCAAATCTCCATTGTGAAGTTTGGCCTTTGTATTTCTCCTGCAATCTTGCATAATACCATGTCCTGACAAGGTCCCGACCTTGCAATAGGAAATCCATTTTCTTCAATTTCCTTACGAGCAGCGGCTATGGCGTGCATTCTTGGGCCACCGAGCGGAATTTTATAGTATACCAAGTTTAGTTCTCCCATTTGAGCGATTGGGATAATTTCATAAGATGTTGTTAAAGTGTCAATGCTCATTGTTGTTATTTTTTGGTATTAGGAACTTTTTATAAATGTTTTTATTTGTGATGGGCTACTACTTCATAAATTTCATCATTTCCTTCAAGCTTCTTGTATTGATTATGTCTTCTTTTGTTGCCCAGCCTCGTCTTGCAGTCCCTATTCCAAGATTGATGAAATGCAGCTGGTCTGCATTATGGGCATCCGTGCTTATGACTAATTTTACGCCTGCTTTTACTGCTGCCCTTACATGAGAATCTCGCAAGTCCATTCTTTCTGGGTAGGAGTTTATTTCCATTACTGTTCTAGTTTTTTTTGCAGCATCATAAACTGCATCCAAATCAATTTCATAAGACTCTCTTTTTGTTATGAGCCTTCCGGTTGGATGAGCGATTATGTTAACATTCTCGTTTTCCATTGCCTTAATCATCCTATTTGTCATTTTTTCCTTTGGATTCTTAAAGCCTGAATGAATTGATGCCACAACAACATCCAATTGTTTCAAAACTTTATTTTCCATATCTAAAGTTCCATTATCTTTTATATTTACTTCTGTGCCCTGCAAGACTTTTATTCCGCTTAATTTTTTATTTACTTTATCAATCTCTTTTTTCTGCTCAATCAATCTTTTTTCATCCAATGCATTCGCAATTGCAAGATTTCCGGTATGGTCTGTGATGCAGATATATTCATGCCCAATTTTTTTTGCTGCCAAAGCCATGTCCTCTATTGTATTGCTGCCGTCGCTCCATTTTGTATGCATCTGCAGGTCTCCTTTGATGTCCTTGTATCCAACCAATTTTGGCAGCATGCGATGCTGTGCCATCTCTATCTCGCCTTCGTCTTCCCTCATTTCCGGCTCGATGTAGTCCATACCCAATTTTTTGTAAACTTCTTCTTCTGTTCGGCCAGCTACTAATTTGTTTGCCTTAAACAAGCCATATTCGCTTAATTTAAGGCCTTTCTCAATTGCAATCCTTCTTAGCAATATATTGTGCTCCTTGTTACCGGTAAAATAAAGCAGGGCAGCCCCGAATATTTTGTCATCCAAAACCCTTAAATCAACTTGTACCCCTTCCTTCAATCTCACAGAAGATTTTGTCGGGCCTTGTGCCAGCACTTGGGCAATATTTTGTATTCTGGCAAAAAATTCAACGACTTTTTCAGGGTTCCTTGATGTCGCTAGAATGTCAATATCACCAATTGTTTCCTTCATTCTTCTTGCAGAGCCGGCAATGCTTATTCTTTCAACTTCCTTTAGCGTTTTTAATGCGCTTACAACTTCCTCAGCGCTTGCCAAAGCAAACCCCAAAGGAACCCTTTGGCTTGATTTTCTTGAGAATTCTATACTCTTCAGAATATTTTGCTCAACTACAGGACCCAAGCCTTTTATTTTTTTTATCTTGCCTTGTTTTGCGGCTTTTTCCAAATCAGCAACAGTCTTTACCTTTAACTGCTTGTAAAGTTTCAGAATTGTTTTTGGACCAACTCCCCCTATTGCGCCAAGGCTTTCCATATCAACTGGGATTTTTTTCTTTAATTCTTCAAGATGCTTTGATTTGCCATTTTTTAGGAAATCACTGATTTTCTTTGCGATGCCCTCGCCGATGCCATGCAGTTCCGTTAGTTTATTTTCCGTCCAAATTTGCTCTATGTCATCGGAAAGGCCTTCAATAAGCAAAGCAGCTTTCTTGTAAGCCCTTACCTTGAAAGGCTCATTTGAAAATTCCTCGTAATCAGCAATTTCATTCAGAAGCTCTGCAACTTCTATGTTTTTCATAGAAATAGATTTATTTTAGAGATATTTAAATATTTGGTAGAAAAATTTAAGAACTCGGAACCTTGTAAAGAAAATGATTTGCTTTCCTTAGTAGTTCCTTAGAATTGTTGAAAGTCATTTTCTTGTAAGCATGTTCGTAACTCAGCCATGCATATCCGATGTGTTCAGAAGACAATGTCACTTCTTGAGAATGGATTTCTGCCAGAAAATAAATTACTTCCTTGTAAACTGTCTCTTCTCCTTTTTTGAAGAAATACTTGGTGGTTTCTTTAAATCCGTCCAGTAAGTCGATATCATCAATCCCTGTTTCTTCCTTTATTTCCCTTAACGCAGTCTGCTCTTCTTTCTCGTTCTTTTCCTGCTTGCCTTTTGGAAAGTCCCAGTGGCCTGCGCCGTAATGCAGAACAAGATACTTGGCAGAGTCTTTTTGTCGTTTAAAAACAACAGCTCCGCAACTTTTTTCCTGAACCATGATAAAGCAGGAAAGCCCGCCAATATAAAAAACTTTATTTATTCTGAAGCAATCTATAGTAATATACTAGTTTATATAATATATTTTATAATATATATGTTATAAACTGATAAAGTTTATATATACCGAGTATTCAGGACGTATGCAATAGGTTTCTTATCTATTGCTGACAAATCACAAATCAATCAAATTTATCCATATTATTAGACCAAGGGGTGGAAAGTAAGATTCAAAGGATGTAGGGGTAGCCATGTGTATTAAACCATGAAAGCAACAAACGCAAAAGTATATGATACTGTACGGGAAGTGATTGGCGAAGAATCTATCAAGATAATTGAATACCTCAAAGACAAGAAAAACATATCAGATTTTAAGATAGCTGAAAAGGTTGATAGGGACATTCATGAAGTAAGAAACATCCTTTACAGGCTTTACAATTTTAATCTTGTTTCCTACTACAGGAAAAAGGACAGGCAGAAAGGCTGGTATATCAGCTATTGGACTTTCAACAAGAAGAGAATAAAGGAATTAATAAGCAAAGTCAATAAAGAAAAACTTGAAAAGTACACCGTAAGGCTAAAAGAAGAGGAAGCTAATTTTGGCAATTTCTACTTATGCCCAAATGCATGTGTAAGGGTTGGGTTTGAAAAAGCAGTTGACTTGGAATACAGATGCCCTGAGTGCGGAAACATTTTGAATCATCAGGATAATACAAAAACAATTGATTTCCTGAGAAACAAGATAAAAGAACTGCAGATGAACGGCAACGGAAAGTCTATGAAGGTAAGGGCTTAAGATTTAACTGATTTCAGACAATTTTAACCTTTTAAGTCGTTAATTCTTTATATTTCTTATGTTTTTATTTATAAAGAGGCATGAAATGGTGGTTTGAAAGAAGAAAAGGAGGACATAGTGGCGTG
>JAHFQL010000108.1 GCA_023259315.1 Candidatus Woesearchaeota archaeon
TTTTACCCCATTTTTGATATGATTGCTTGTCATATCGATGTGGGGAATATGGCTCAAGCCATCGCCCCACATAATTTTATTATGAACTAGGTAGTTTATCTAACTTTCGGAATCTCTGTTTAAAACGGGCTAGCGAGGATTCGAACCCCGGGCCTACAGCTTAGAAGGCTGTCGCTCTATTTGCACGAAGCGAAGCGAGTGCTCGCTGGCTTCTCCAAGCTGAGCTACTAGCCCATAGAATATCAGCAATAGAAGTTGTTTATAAAAGTTATTGAATTTACTGCAAAGGAACTTCTTCCCAGGAGCCAGCCCACATTGTGCAGTGCTTCTTCCCTTCCCAGTAATAGAAGCAGTTCTTGCCGAATTTCTCCCAGCGAACGCAGCCAAGACAGCATGCAGGCGCATCAGATTTTTTCGGCTTTTCTTTTGGCTCTGGTTTTTGCTCTTCCATTTTTAGTCTAGGAAATCCTGTTTCTTTATCTTTTCAGGCAAGTATTTCTCGGATATAAATGTTATGCCCTTTGACGAAAGAGCTTGTATTTCAAGCTTTGCACCAAAATCCTTCATCATCTTGAACTGCCTCTGCCAGTCCTTGTTTTTCTTAAACCATTCATAATCGGCTATCTGCTTCAACCTTGTTGAATCAACGTCTTTAAACTTGATGAAGTGCTTCTTCAAATCATAATTGTTTGCATCATCGGCTGTGATGCCCAAGAATCTGGCATTTTGCAAAGTCATGGTGCCTGACATATGGGCTAGATTTATCGAGCCGAATTTCAAAACGGAATAGATATAAAATCCCCACGGGTCAAAATCCGCGAGAACGTAAATTGGCAAATCGTGCTCGTCATTAAGCCTTTGCAACAATCTCCTTATTCCTCTTGTGGTCTGCCCTTGAGATGTAACAATCAAACAATTTTGTTTTTCCCAAAATTTATCCTCATGCAATCTTTCCCATACAGCTTGCTTTTCCATGTAAATTACATATTTTGCCTTCACGGTTTTAAATTCAATGTCCTCAATATTTGAAGGAATGCTCCACCCCCCAGAGCCAAGCTTAGCCCAGTTTATTGAATCGCCAGAATCCTCGATTATTACGTTGCCAGCAACCGAACCCATCTTGTTTGCGTTGATATGTAATTGCTCTCTTGAGCAGTCTGTGATCAATTCTAAATCTTCTATTGATTTGTCGCTCTCAACTTGGTCATCTACAATGTTGATGTTGGATTGGGGAATAGTCCTTTTTGCCATGTAGAAGACGTCTCTCAGGCTTGCATGTTTGCCAACATCAAGAAGGTTCTTGCTTACTTTGGCAATTTCCAGGGTTTGCAGGAATTTTTTTGCATGCCCGACATTAAAGAAAGCTCTCTGCTGCTGTTTTTCCCCCAAGCCCAAAGTTTTGGTTTTGGTGTCAAAAACCACATTCGACAAGCTTCTCAGGCTGAATTCAATAGTCGGGTTTTTGCCTTTTTCTATGTCAACAACTAATTTTCTTCCTAAATCTTCAAGTTCCTTAACTGGTTTCTTTTCCTGTTTCTTCATCTTGCTCTGATTTCTTGAACTCCATCTTGTAAAGTTTATCATCTTCGTTTTCCTGCATTATTTCCTGCTTTATCTCTGGCTTCACAAGCATTTTTTGCAGGCCTTGCAATATTTTTTCTTTTTTATCGTTTGTCAGCACAGCCAAAGATTCTGCAACTTCCGGAATGTACCTTTCAAACATATTGGCTCTTTCAATCTGCCCGGATATTCTTGTTTTTTTCCTCACATAAGAACCAAGCAATCTGCCGCACTCCTGCAAAGCCAATGTTATATCTCTCAATATTTCAGCATAATGGGCAATTGCTTCCTTGCTCTCGCTTGTGAAAGGCACCCAAACAGATGCCATGTGCAAAACAATAACAACAGGCCCTATAGGGATTGATTCCCCTGATTGCTGCAAGCCGTATGGTTTCCAGTTTGTTTCCATTATTGATTTTGTCATGGAGCATGCACCTTCCTGATAAAGCAAAGGAACCCTGTTGGCAAATCTCAATATGTTTATTTTTTCCTCTTTTGGAATTTCCCCTCCGTAAGCAATAGCTGCCTCTAAAATAAAAGGATTTCCCCTGTAAACAGATGGTGCTCTTGAAGTTGCACAGTAGAATTCTGCCCTTATCTCCTTTCTGAGCCCTTTCTCCAATAATTCCTCCCCAATCGGGCTCAAGCAGTCTGTAGGCGGCGCAATTATCTTTGTCTTTTGTATTCCCCGAAGCAATTTCTCTGCCATGTCCCTGCTCACTTCGCTTGGCCTTGTGTTTGGTAAAACTGCTGCGTTCTGGCATATTTCCTTTGCCGTTCCTGACCCAACCCTTGAAAACTCCGTGGTCAAAAAACTTTGCAAGGTCCTTGATTCTGTCCATCTTAATTTATCCATAAGCATGCCAAGCTCTATCCCGTAAGGATGCGGCTTAATTTCCTGGGCTTGCCTAGGCAATTTATCGGTTGCTCTTGCATAAATCACTTGCTCTGACTTTGGATTTGTATAAACAATTGTGACATGAGGATTAATGACTGCAGTCTGTTTTAAATATTCATCAACGCTTTGGTTGCCTTTGATGTATTCGCCTTCTAAGTCAAGCTCAACTTTTGTTCCATGCTCTATTGTCCACTCTGTGATTTCTTCCTTCGCAATTACAGGTCTATTGTTTTGGGTATCAATTCCTAGCTCATAATAATGGGCTGGCTCTTTCTTTGAAACTCTTGAAGTAATCTTGGCAGGCTTTCCTGTAGTCAATTGGGAGTATAATACAGCGGCACTAATCCCTATACCCTGCTGTCCTCTTTGTTGTTTTAATGTATGAAACTTGCTTCCGTATAATAATCTCGCAAAAATATTTGGTATTTGTTTTTTTACAATTCCAGGACCGTTGTCCTCAACAATCACTTTGTATTTAAACTCTGACATTTCTATTATTTCAACATTTATTTCTGGCAAAACCATCGCTTCCTCGCATGCATCCAAAGAATTATCAACTGCTTCCTTTACAGTCATCAGCAATGCTTTCCTCTTGTTGTCAAACCCAAGAAGATGCCTGTTTTTTGTGAAGAACTCAGCAACTGAAATTTCTTTTTGTTTTTTAGCTAATTCATATGCTATCGGAATTTCTTTTTCCTTTGGTTCCTCTTTCGTTTCCTGTTTTGGCATTTTATGAAAAATTAAAATACTTGTTTATATAGTTAATTGTTTAGTTGATTAAATCTATTTAAATGAATCATCAACAATTCTAATAATATTTTCTCTTAAATTATAAGTATTAGCCCACATTGCATAGCCAAACCAGCCCTGCAAATTTTTGATAAAGTCTTGATATCTAAAAAGTCTTTGCTCATACAATTTTAATTTTTCATTAAACTTTCTCTCAAATTTCCTTTTATTGCTTTTTCTTAATAATTTGTGGTAATAAAAGACTCTGTAACCCAATAAATTTACTCCTTGGTTTAATTTTATTATTTTTGATTTATCGGGATGCAGTTCTAAGTTCAGATTATTTATGAGCCAAATGTTTATCGTTTCTTTATATTTTTCAAGAAGATAATTATTATTATCTAATATTGCAAAATCATCCACATATCTTATATAATACTTTGCTGTTAACTTGTTTTTGACAAATTTATCCAGTTCATTTAAATAAACATTAGCAAAAAATTGGCTTGTTA
>JAHFQL010000109.1 GCA_023259315.1 Candidatus Woesearchaeota archaeon
TTGCTAAAAACCAAACTTTACAGGAATGTCGCTGAGCTTGGCATTGGTACAAATTATAAAGCAAAAATAACAGGCAATGTTCTAGAGGATGAAAAAGTTGCAGGCACATGCCATATTGCATTCGGCAACAACAAGCATTTTGGAGGCAAAGTGGATGTGCCATTTCATGTTGATGTTGTGATTCAAAAGCCAACCATATATGCTGATGGCGTTTTGTTGATGAAGGACGGAAAATTATTAAATTAAAACCAAACCTTTTTATACTAAAAATTTATTCATTAAATTAAGATGCCTGCAAAAGAAGCTAAGACAAAAAACATAATTGACAGCATAATGTACTCTTATTCCACTTCTTCAAACCCTTATGAGGAAGAAAACAGAATTCTCAAAGAAACTGTCAGCAGGCTTAAGGAAGAAATTGAAAGATTCAAGGCATCTCCATTAATGGTTTGCGAGGTAAGGGAAATATTTGGAAATACTGCTATTATAAAAATCCCTAACGGCAACCAGTTCCTTGTTAACATATCAAATGATTGTGAAAAGCTCAAGTCCGGAGATTTGATCCTAGTTGAGCAGAAAAACCTCACAATAATAAGAAAGGTTCCGATAACGAGACGCTTTAACGTCGAAAAGTTTGTCATTGTTGATAAGCCAACCATAACATGGGAAGAGATTGGCGGCTTGGAGCAGCAAATACAGGAAATAAAGGAAGTTGTCGAACTGCCGTTAAAAAAGCCCGAGCTTTTCAAGAAAATAGGCATCACACCCCCAAAAGGGGTCCTGCTTTATGGTGAACCGGGAACCGGCAAAACCTTACTGGCAAAGGCAGTTGCCGCATCCACAAATTCCACTTTTATAGAAATTGTTGGCTCTGAGCTGGTGCAGAAATTTATCGGTGAAGGCGCAAAGCTTGTAAAGGAAATTTTTGAATTCGCAAGAAAAAAAGCACCGGCTATTGTCTTTATTGACGAGCTGGACGCATTGGCAGCAAAAAGAATTGAGGTCGGAACCTCTGGAGAAAGAGAGGTTAACAGGACATTCATGCAGCTGCTTGCTGAGCTAGATGGCTTCAAATCACTTGACAATGTTAAGATTATCGGAGCAACCAATAGAAAAGATATCCTTGATTCAGCTGTTCTGAGACCTGGAAGATTGGATAGGCTGATTTACATACCAATCCCAAATAAAGAAGCTCGACTTGATATATTAAAGATACACTCAAAGAACATGAGCTTCGATAAAAAGATTAATATGGAATTGTTAACTATAAGGATGGAAGGCTTTAGCGGTGCTGAAATAAAAGCATCATGCACAGAAGCAGGTTATTTTGCAATAAGGGATAGCAGGACTTTTGTGACAAAAGAAGACTTTTTGAAGGCTATAGAAAAGGTCAAGCAGGAAGAGAAATCTGAAGGTGAAGATTATTTTGGGATGTTTGGATAATTCTCAATTGATTATAGAAACTCTTAAAAACAGGCATATATTATACCTAACGTGTACGCGATGACTAAATGAACACCCTTTGAGGCGCAAGCTTATGAGATGCGGATGTAACTAATGAGCGTACACTCTATCCTTTCTATGGTTCGGCGGCCTTCCACATGACCTCAAAATACTTCCTATAACCATCTGCAATTGCCTTGTTCTTTATCACTATTGCCAGCGGCTCTTCTTCAGAAAGAAGCAAAATTGCAACTTTGTCTGCATAAATCCTCAAGGCTGCCCTTGAGCTGTACTGGTTCGGCATATATCTTATTTTGCTGAGCGGATTTTTCCGTATTCTATTGCGTGAATCCTCATCATAAATAAGCCTTAAGGCAATTTTCGCCTTTATCCTTTTGCTGACAAAGTGCCCAAAATAATATTTTAAAATCTTCTCCAGCTGGTGCCCAGGGCCATACCCTATGTAGTCCTTTCCAGTGCTTATTATGTCCTCAAACACTGTTTTAAGCCCTTCAGCGCCCTTGAAAAACCTGACATCATGCCCTTCATGAAACTTTGCTTTCAGCTCAAGCTCCGGCATTATATTGTTGAACTCGCTTTTAAGGTCCTCCAGCTCAAATTTCTTTTCATCTATGATTTCGAGAAACCTTTTTGGGTTCACAGGACTGAACAGCTTCTTGTTATTGACTATTACAAAGCTTATCAACCCCTTTTCCATGAGCCTTGCAAGCGAGTCATAAACATTTCTTCTATGAATACCTGACCTTTCTGTTACATGGCCGGCTTGCGCGGTGCCTAGGTCTAAAAGAGTCATGTACACTTTAGCCTCATTTTTTGTCAATCCCAATGAGTAGAATATTTGGCTGTCCATGCGGCGTTGTAAAGCCTCAAAGTTTATAAATTTTATGGTGATTTAATACCACCACATTAGTTTATATAGCTTGGCATCTAAACTTCCTCAATGAAAAGCATGAAAGGCAAAAAAGAATTTCAGATCGATATTCTTGAATTAAACACAATGGAAGATTTTGAAGATAAGTAAAATCACGGAGGTGACTCAGCCCAGATTAATTTCAATGTCATTTATTCCCCAAGGCAAAAAGGATTAATGTAAAAAACCCTAAAACTAAAAAACTCAACAAAAGTTAATAAAATTTTAGGAAAAAGGAACCAAAAATTCCCAACTATTAATCCATAATAAAATCGATGCAAATTCGATAAAACCTTGGGGAATATTGACCACATTTTACAACCTCAAGTATCCTGCATTTTCTCCTCATCCTGCTGCACGCTTTCTTCACTTTATCCTCTGCTTTGTAGAACTCATCTTCATGCAAGAAATCATAAAAATGAACTGTGCCTTTGGTTTTTATATGCCTCAAAGCCAAATCCAAGAAATCCTCGCCGCCTTTAGGCAGTGGCATTAATATTCTGTCAAATCTTTTATTTAATTTCGGCATTATTTTTTTAACATCCCCCAAAAATAATTTAATTTTAGTTTCCAATTTATTTTTTTTAATATTTTCTATTGCATAGCTATGTGCTGTTGGATTAATTTCAACGCCATAAACTTCCTTGCACCTTGTGTTCTTTCCTATAACCAATGGATAGGCTCCAGATCCGGAAAACATCACTAAAACAGACTCATTTGGCTTGATTAATTGGGCAATCCTTTTCCTCTCGCTGCCCATTCTTGCAGAAAAATAAGCTTTTTCAACATCAAGCTTTAAGATGATATTATTTTCTTTGTGAATAGTTTCTTTTTTTCTCTCTCCTGCAATCACCTTAAGCTTCGGAGTCCTGAACTTTCCAGAGTATTTCTTGGTTTTTTTCAGTATTGTCTTAATATATGGATAATTTCTTAAAATTGTTTCACCAATCATCTTTTCTTTTTTTATCAGATCCTTCGGAAACTCTGAGAAAATGATAATATCCCCTACAACATCAAAAGAAGTTGGAGCTAATTGCAGTTCTTTATCGCTTAATTTGCCTTTTAAAAAGTATTTTAGGTTTTTTTTCATTTTTGAATTTTTTATTGAACTTAGCATCAATGTAAATCATCCAGAAACATAGCATTACTATAAACATAGACATTAAATAAAAACCTATATCAGAATCAGACGGCTCAACTCCATATATTTTATTAACCACAAATAAAATTAAAGTCTCATAAATCATTATCAAACTTATTACCAAGAATAATAAAT
>JAHFQL010000020.1 GCA_023259315.1 Candidatus Woesearchaeota archaeon
TTTCTCCAATTGCTCAGCATAATTTGGCCTTTTAGGCTCAACCCATTTGCGACCGTCTTTTTCTATCAATTTATTTGCTTTCTGTGGGCCCCATGTTCCTGCAGGATAAATATTTAATTTTAATTTTTTAATATTGTTTAAAATCACATCAACAATTTTCCATGCATTCTCAACCTCGTCCCATCGCGTGAACAGAGTCTGGTCGCCAATCATCACATCGTAAAGTAGCCGCTCATAAGCCTCCGGAGAATTTGGACCAAATTTGCATTCATGGCAAAAATCCATATTAACATTATCAATTATAACTTTGTTGCCAGGAACTTTTGCATTGAACTGCAACGTTATTCCTTCGTATGGCTGAACCCTTATTATCATCATATTTTTTTCAACAGAAGATTTTGAAAACAAGCCAAAAGGAGCATCTTTGTACACAATCGCAATTTCGGTTGATTTGTCCTTTAGCCTTTTTCCCGTCCTCAAATAAAATGGCACATTTCTCCACATCTTGTTGTTTATCTCGAGCTTTTTTGCGGCATAAGTCTCTGTGCTGGAATTTTTTTCAACTTCTGGCTCATCTCGGTAAGAAACAACTTTTTTTCCATCAACAATTCCGCTTGTGTACTGCCCTATGACAATATTTTTTCCCAAGTCTCTTAATTTTGAAATAGATTTTAGCACTTTCACTTTTTCATTTTTCACATCATCAGCGCTCATGGTTTTAGGCGCATTCATCCCAACCAAACTCAACAATTGCATCATATGGTTTTGCATGACATCCCTTAATGCGCCGAATTTATCATAATAATCACCTCTTCCTTCAATACCAAGATTTTCTGCTACAGTAATCTGGATGTGGTCAATATGCCCTTTGTTCCATAACGGCTCGAAAATGCTGTTTGCAAATCTCAACACTAAAAGATTCTGCACAAGCTCTTTAGCCATGTAATGGTCTATCCTGTAAATCTGCTTCTCGTTAAAAACTCCCCTTATGGACTCATTAAGCATTTTAGCGGATTTCAAATCATATCCAAAAGGCTTCTCAAACATCACTCTGTTGTATTTTTCTGAACCTGAATTCTTTTCAGCAAGCCTGAATTTTTTCAGATTCTCGATTATGATTCCAAAAAAAGAAGGCGGAACAGCCAGATAAAAAATCCGCTCGCAACTCCCGCACGCTTCTCCAGAAATGCTTTCGATTATATTTTTCAGTTTTAAATAATCATTTGAGTTTGAAAATTCAAGCTGGACATATATCATCCTTGACATTAACCTGGACAGAATATCGTCTTTAACTCTGACCCTTGAAAATCTTCTTATTGATTCAGATGCCGCGCTTTTATATTGCTCGCTGGTTTTTTCTTTTCTTGCTATGCAAACAACCCTGAAATTTTTCTTTAGCTGGCCTTCCTGCTCCAGAAAATATAACGCTGGCAATAGCTTTCTGTTTGTTAAGTCCCCTGTCGCGCCAAATATCGACAATATGCAATAATGCTCCTTCATTTTAGCAATTTTGCTCCGGCAAATCCTGCGCCCAATAATCCAATGCTCAGGTCGGAAATTAAGTTTATTGGCATCTTTTTTAAAATATATGCGCCATCATGGCTTTGCTCAAAGATACTGATAAATTTCCTGCCAAAAATATCCTTATTCTTTGTAGCTATGCCTCCGGCAATAAAAATGCCGCCTAAAGAAAGGCCATCAAGAGACATGTCTCTTGCGAATTTGGCGTAATTGTTCCTGAATATTTCAAATACAGCTTTGCTTGTTTTGTCATTTTTCCTGTACTTGGATATTAATTCAGAATTGCATGAAGATTTATCAATCTCTTTTGTATATTTTGTATTTCTGAATTTTCCGCTTTTTCTTAAATATAAATAAATATTTTTTAGCCCTGGCCCGGAAAGAACCTGCTCGTAAGACACACTTTGCCTTATTTTATTGCGCCTCTTAACGAATTCTATTAATTTGATTTCATCTTCTGTTTGCGCAGGAAAATCAATATGGCCCGCCTCAGACGCAATCGGCTTGTAAAATTTCTCTTCTTTATCATAAACCAACAATGTTTTTCCAAGCCCTGTTCCAGCACCTATGACTAATATGTTTGATTTTGGAATTTTTATTCCTTTTTTTATTGTAATGTACTGATTTTTTTTGATTATATTTATTCCATAACCTATCGCCTCAAAATCATTGATGAATATAATTTTTTTTAATCCAGTTTTTTTGGCAATGCTTTTGCTGCTTAAATTCCAGTTTAATTTTGTTATTCTTGCCTGCTTTTTGCCATTTGATACGACACCAGCAACGCCAAAGCATGCTTTGACTATGCTTATTCTATAATCCTGCTTGATTGAATTTAAAACTTCGTTAACTGCATCATGCAAATTTTTTATTTCATTGCTTTTAAAATTGAATCCGGCAATCAATTCCGGAATATCTTTCTTTATCCCAAAAAAGCCAAAACTGGAATTTGTGCCGCCGATGTCGGCTGCTAGGGTAAGCTCATTGTAAATATTTTTATTGAACTTTTTATACTGTTTTTTGATGTAGCGCATATACTGCCTAGTTACATTGGTATTTTTATAGTTATTGTTTAATAAACTTTATTAACATCTTATCCTTTACTTTTATCATGAATCATAAAAAAATATTAAAGTATCTTTACAGCCTTGAAAGCCCTGAAATAAAGCTTGGGCTTGATGCTATACAATTGCTGCTTGATAAAATTGGAAACCCAGAAAAGAAATTAAAATGCATTCATGTGACCGGCACCAATGCAAAGGGAAGCGTTTGCGCGATGCTGTTTTATGCCCTTAAAGAAGCCGGCTACAAAGTCGGACTGTACACTAGCCCGCACTTAAAAATGTTTAATGAAAGGATAAGAATAAATGATAAGTTTATCACAGATAAGGAAATTGTCGAATATTTTCTGAAGGTTAAGCAACACATCACAAATCAAAGTTTTTTTGAAATAACAACAGCAATGGCACTGCTATATTTTGGTGGAAAAAATATTGATTTCGCTATTTTGGAAGTTGGGCTGGGCGGCAGGCTGGACGCCACTAATGTTGTAACGCCATTAGTTTCTGTAATTACAAATGTCGGATTGGAGCATACAGAGCTGCTTGGAAAAACAATCGAGAAAATTGCTTTTGAGAAAGCCGGCATAATAAAGCAAAATGTGCCTGTCGTTACATGCGCAAAGGGCAAGGCTTTAAAAGTGGTTAGGAAAATTGCGGAGGAAAGAGGCACGTCATTGTTTATTACAAGAAAATATCCGGTTATAAAATTCAAATATTTGAATGGAGAATTTCAACAAAACAATAAAGACATCACTTTGACCACACTCAACATCCTAAAAAAATTTCATAAAATAAAAATCACTCAAAAACAAATAATAAATGGACTTAAAAAAACACAATGGCCCGGAAGATTGCAATTTATCTCCAAAAATGTTTTGGTAGATTGTGCGCATAACCACGATGGATTTGAAATTTTGAAAAAAGAATTATCTATCATAAAAATGCGGAGAAAAATCAAGAATTTTATTTTTGTCGTTGGGATTCAGTCAGACAAAGACTATGGCTCAATGCTAATGACAATTCAGCCAATAGTATCAACTCTTGTATTTACAAAATCAAATAATCCGAAAGCAGAATACCCAAAAAATTTATCGCGAGTTTTTAGAATATTTAATAAAAAACCAATTAAAATAAAAACAACAAAAAACCCGAAAAACGCTTTGGCGTATGCAAAGAAAATCGCTGGAAAAAATGATTTGGTTGTGGTGGCTGGTTCTATTTACATGGTTGGGGAGCTTATTTAATAATAAAAAATATTTTACCAAAACCTATTTAAATAAGCATTTCATCCAGAATATTGTGAGAAAATGGGGGATGTTGACGTAGATCTCATCGATATAAAATCCATGTCTGACACTTCTCTGCAGGAATTTCTAAAGAAAAATGCTATTTCTCTAAGCGTTTTTGAAGCCAGAAAAGTTGTTGAGTTGATTGGAAGAAATCCAACAATAACAGAGGTCTATATATTTAACACTCAATGGAGCGAGCACAGCTCATATAAAAGCAGCAGAAGCGTGCTGAAAGCATTGCTGCCGACACAAGCTCCAAATGTAATTCTTGGGCCTGTTGAGGATTCTGGAATAGTGGAACTTGGTTATATAAATGGTGAAAGATATGGGATTGTTGTGAGCCACGAAAGCCATAATCACCCAAGCCAGGTTGTTCCGTATGAAGGCGCTGCAACAGGAGTTGGAGGAATAATAAGGGACGTTTTATGCATGGGCGCAAAAGTAATTGCGATAGCAGACCCATTAAGATTCGGGAACCCGAATGGTAAAAATAAAAACAGAGTGAAGTATATCGCAAATGAAGTTATAAACGGAATTGCAGGCTACGGAGATGCTGTTGGCATTCCAAATATCTGCGGCGATATTTACTTCAATGATTCTTTTGATGAGAACTGTCTGGTTAATGTTGTTTGCTTAGGCATAATAAAAGAAAAGGACATAATCCATAGTTACGCTCCAAAAAATGCAGGAGGTTATGACGTAATTATTATAGGAAAAGCAACAGACAATTCTGGATTTGGGGGTGCTGCATTTGCCTCTTTGATTTTAGACGAGAAAGACAGGGAAAGCAATAGGGGAGCAGTGCAGGTTCCTGATCCGTTCCTGAAGAATGTTATCATAAGGGCGTCTTACGAAGTTTTCAAAGCTGCAAGGGAAAAAGGCATCGAGCTTGGATTCAAGGACATGGGCGCCGGCGGAATAATGTGCTCGACATCAGAATTATGCGCTGATTCAGATTTTGGTGCAGAAATAGACTTGAGCAAAGTCAATGTTTCAATTAATAATCTGCCGGCTTACATTATCGCGAACTCAGAAACTCAGGAAAGATTTACCTGGATTTGCCCAAGCGAATTCACAAAAACTTTATTGAAAATTTACAATGAGGATTTTGAACTTCCAAACATTAGTTTAGGGGCAGGCGCATTTGTGATAGGGGCAGTAACAAAAAATCAGGATTATATTTTAAAGCACAACGGCAAGGTCATATGCAATGTTCCAATCAAGGTTGTGACTCAAGGCATAAAATATGACCGCGAGAAAAAAGCCCCTAAGCGGGATTTTAAGGAGCCAAATCTAAAAGAGCCATCTGATTATAACAAAATTTTCCTTTCTATTTTGAAGCATCCAAACATTGCAAGCAAAGCTAAAGCATACAAGCATTATGATACAAGCGTGATGGGCAATGCTGTAATAGAAACAGGGTATGCAGATGCCGGCGTGATGAAGGCTTCTGATAACAGCATGTTTGGAGTCGCATTAAAAGCAGACTGCAATCCAAAATATTGCAGGATTGATCCTTATTGGGGCGCTGTAAATGCTACTGCTGAATCAATGAGGAATGTTGCAGCTGTCGGAGCAGTCCCAAGCGCGCTGACGGACTGCCTGAATTATGGAAATCCAGAAAAACCAGAATCGTTTTATGATTTTTATGAAGGCGTTAGGGGAATTGCAGACGCCGCCAAGAATATTTATTACAAGGGAACAAAATACCCTGTGCCAGTCATATCTGGAAATGTTAGTTTCTACAATCAATCTGCATCCGGGAAAGGAGTTGACCCAAGCCCTGTTGTTGCCTGCATCGGAGTAATAAAAGATTACAGCAAAGCAATAACCATGAAGATTAAGAAGGAAAATTCAACTTTATTCATAATTGGCGAGAGAAAAGATGAACTGGGCGGCTCGGTTTATTACGAATTGAACAATGAAGCTGGGGCTGTTGTTCCTATAATAGATTTTGAGAAGGAAAGAAACATGATTTATGTAATAATTGACGCAATCAATGCCGGATTGCTGCTTTCCTGCCACGATATTTCTGACGGCGGACTGGCAACAACAATATCTGAAATGATTTTAGGCGGAGATTCAGATGGCGAAATAGGGGCAGAAATTAACCTTGATTTTACCGATTTAAGGCCAGACAAGGCATTGTTTTCCGAAAGCTCCGGCTTTGTTTTTGAGGTTGAGGAAAAGAATATTGAAAAGCTAAAAACCTTGTTTAAGTTCTATAAATTTCCTTTGATTGAATTGGGACAAACAAAGGGAAAAAACCTCATAATTACAAAAAGCAACAAGAAAATAATTGATTTGCCGATTTCAAAATTAAAAGACGCTTGGACAACTGGCTTTGTGGAGGCCCTAGACTGATGTCAAAAAAACCAAATATAGCAGTAATTTATTTTCCCGGCAATAATTGCGAAGAGGAATCTCTAAATGCTGTGCTTGCTACAGGGATGGGTGGCAAGATTGTAAGATGGAACCAAAAAAAAGACATTGAAAAATTCCATGGCTACATAATTCCTGGCGGCTGGGGATATGAAGACAGAATAAGGGCGGGAGTGATAATGGCAAAGGACCCTGTTTTTGACATAATAAAAAAAGGTGCGGAAAATGGAAAACCTGTCCTTGGAATATGCAATGGGGCGCAAGCATTAGTTGAGTGCGGAATTATACCGGGATTGAAAAATAAAGTTGAAATGGCACTAGCTCCAAATAAAAATCCGTTGATTAACGGTTATTACTGCACATGGCTCCATGTAAAAAGCGTTGAGCATAAAAGCGGTTGCGTTTTCACAAAATTCATTGAAAAAGAACAAGTAATTCCAATTCCAATTGCGCATGGCGAAGGAAGGTTCACAACAAAAGACAATGAACTGCTGCAGAAGTTAATTAAAAACAAGCAGATAATTTTTAGGTACTCAACAAAAGATGGAAAGATTGAAGACAAATTTCCAATAAACCCGAATGGCGCAATGTATAATATTGCAGCAATCTGCAACAAAAAAGGTAATGTGATGGCCATAATGCCACACCCTGAAAGAGCATCTTTTATAAGGCAGCTTCCAGACATTACAGACTTGAAAAATAATGCCGCTGGAAAATCTTCAGAGATGGAGAAGCCAGCTCCTGCGAGATTAATGTTTGATTCAATGAAAAAATATATTGAAGATGGGGTGTTGTAAAAGTGATTAACACTAGATGGTTCCACTTAAGAAAACATCCGCACATGGAACTAGGAGAATTAATGCCGTTGCCGCCTGAAGCAGAAAAAAATTTGGTTGCTATATTAGCTGGAATTATAGCATCAAGAGAAGCTAAGGAGATACATAGACTGGCTGGTCAGTACAGATCTATTGCATTGGAGTATCTTGAACCTGGTGTTAATGATAACACAATAAGTAAAAGATACAGAATATTATCAGACTGCATGCAACAACACCAATTGGTTAATGAAATTTATGATTATCATAACCCAAGAGCAGCTTAATTAAAAATGCCAAAAACAATTGAGATGGTTGTAAGCTTGAAAGTGCCAGATACTACTGCGATAACTGCGCTCCAGACTTTGCAAAAACTGGGATTTAAGAAAATAAAAGAAGTCAAAAGGTCAGAATATTATAAATTCACTATCGAAAGTGATGAGGTAAATTTCAAAGATAAAATCTCCAAAGTGGATATTCTTGTGAATGCAAACAAGCACTTCTTTGATTTTTCAATGAAGAATGATGGCAATGTAAAAATTTTAGTAAAGAATATAAATGATGACGGAAGCGGCTTGCTGTCCACATTAAAAAACAGGCTTGGATTTGACAACATCAAAAAAATTGAAAGGTATACTCTCTGGAGTTTGATGATTGATGCTGAAGCAAAGGATGCAAAAAAAATCGCGGAAAAATCAGCCCAAGAATTGCTTGTAAATGAAAATTATCAGGAATACACTATTGATGGTGGTTAAATGAAAAAAGCATTGATAATATTCGGCTCGAAAACAGACGAAAGGGTATACAACCAGATTTCTGCCGGGCTTAAGAAGGCAAAGGTTGATTTTGATTTTAGGATAAGCTCCGCGCATAAGACCCCAGACGATGTTGATGAAACATTAAAGAAGGATTATTCAGTTGTAATTGCAGGAGCGGGCTTAGCAGCTCATCTGCCCGGTGTTGTTGCCGCACGAGTTTTAAGGCCCGTTATTGGCGTGCCATGCGATGGCAATTACCAGGGCCTGGATGCTTTGCTTTCTGTTGCCCAGATGCCCCCAGGAATTCCTGTTTTAGGGGTTGGAGTTGGTAGGGGCAATGTTGCTGCCGAGAATTGCGCAAAAATTATTAGGAAATATGAAAGCGTGACATTAATTGGGAATAAGGATGATGAGGCAGTCAGGAAAGCAGTTGAAATCTTAAAGAGATTTAATATTTTATATGCATTTTCCGACAGACCAAACAAGAATGCAGTCAACATTGAATTCACATATTTTGACGAGCCTGTTGAAGAGAAAGATGAATTGGCTATTTATTGTCCGTTGCTTGACAAAGATGATGATGTTGCAGAATCGGCATTGAATTTTTTGAAGCACACGAATCATGGATTATGGGTTGGATTAAATAACGGAACCAATGCAGCGATTGCAGCAGTTGAAATACTGAACATTGATAATGAATACGAAGAATTGTTGACAACTTACAGGAGAGAAATGGGAAAAAAAGTCTTGGATGCGAATAAATAAAATTCATAATAAATATAAAAATTATTCTTCGACTATTTTAGCTTTTCTTTTATCTATACTATAATCTAGTACCCTCCCGGTTACACCTAAAAGTTTTCTAGCAAGAGATTTATTACCTGATGATTTTAACATTGCTTGACTAATAGCCCAGGTTTCAAGTGCTTCTAGATTAAGCGTATTAGGAAAATTATTCATGTTTCCGTTATCCAACAAATTCTGCGCTGTTTCAGAACTATGCCTAGTAACAGTTTCCTGAGCATAAGCTGCCTCATAACTAAAGGGGGAGGCAGCATCTTGAGCCTCAATATAAGGAACGGCCTGCATTATTGAATCTCTTGAAACCATGCCCTTTCCTAATACCTTTGCTTGTTTAATTAGATTTTCTAAAGTTCTAACATTACCTGGAAGGTTTAATCGTAATATTGTTGAGATTGTTTCACTGGACACTGCATCAGAAGGTTCAATGCCACCACTTGCAAAAAAATTAACCAAACTAATTATTTCTAGTTCTCCCCGTTCTAATAGTGTTGGTAAATACAAAGGCAACACAGACAATCTTTGTAATAAGTCATGTCTGAACTTTCCAGCTCTGACCAATGATACTAAATCCTGATTAGTCGAAGCAACTATTTTTGTATTACTCATATTTACGTAATCGTCGCTTCCTACTTTCTTAATCTTTTTATCTTCCACCACACGCAGAAGTCTGGGTTGCAGATGAAAAGGCATATCTGCTATTTCGTCTAGGACAATGGTACCACCGGCGGCTCTTTGAAAAGCCCCAAGTCTGCCAGTTATACTAGCCCCGGTAAATGCCCCCCTAGTATAGCCGAATAATTCGCTTTCTATCAGTGATTCTGGAATTGAAGAACAATTGATAACTACAAAATTGTCGACTCTAGGGTTGTATCTTGGGCCGTTATAATGAAGTGATTTAGCTGCAAGTTCCTTTCCTGTGCCACTTTCGCCCAATATCAACACGTTTCCAGTATCTTGTGCGTATAAATTTAACAAATAAAACACAATGCGCATTTGTCGTGCTACACCGACCATAGTATCTCCTCCATTTATACGATAAATTCCTGAAGAAACCTCATAGTTCTTTAATCGCTCCGCTTCTAATACACCACTGCCGCTAAGCGAGGCTTGTGCGTTTCTTAATCTTTCAAAATATTTTGTCATCGTCATGAGTTGAGATACTTCTTTTAAAAATGTTTTCCTTTTCCTATAACACAATAACACAACATTTTTAAAATTATTCAATATTCTAAAAAATAAAATGTTACCAAACACAATCCTAAAAAACCAACTGAAATTTACCCTGGACAAGACGGATTTCAAGTTTGGCAAAAAGTATGAAGGAAAGGTCAGGGACAATTACTCCTTTGACGGTAAAAGGATTATCATAACAACAGACAGGATTTCTGCTTTTGACAGGGTTTTATGCTCAATACCGTTCAAAGGACAAGTTCTCAATCAAACATCTGAATTCTGGTTTGAAAAAACAAGGAAGATTGTTGACAATCACTTAATCAGCATTCCAGACCCTAATGTGATGCTTGCAAAGGAATGCAAGCCTTTGCCGGTTGAAATGGTTGTAAGGGGTTACATAACTGGAGTTACAACAACATCAGCATGGTATAATTATGAAAGAGATGTTAGAAATTTCTGCGGGAATATTCTTCCAGAAGGATTAAGGAAAAACCAAAAGCTTGCAAAGCCGATTATAACTCCTTCAACAAAAGCAGAACATGGGGCCCATGATGAATCAATTTCCGGAGAAAAAATTATAAAAAGAAAATTGGTTGATAAAAAAGTATACAGCCAAATGGAGAAGGTTTCATTGAAATTATTTGATTTCGGCACAAAATTAGTAGCAAAAAATAATTTAATATTAGTTGACACAAAATATGAATTCGGAGAGTTAAACGGAAAACTTGTCTTGATTGACGAGATCCATACCCCAGATTCCTCAAGATTTTGGATAAATGACACTTATGGAGAATTGTTTTCTAAAAGGCAAGAGCCCCAGAAACTTGACAAAGAGTATGTGAGAATGTGGCTTTCCAACAGGGGATTTATCGGTGAGGGAAAAATTCCGGAAATTCCTGATGAAGTCAAGGTTGAGGCAGCAAAAAGATACATAACCGCTTACGAGATGATAACCGGAAATCTGTTTGATGCAGAGAACGAGAATGTTTTGGAAAGGATTGAAAAGAATTTGGGAAAGATTTTTTCCGCAACATTTTAATAATACCTATTTTATTATTAAATTATGAATTTCAAATCAACAGCACTTTTGGCAGCCAAAAGAGCAGGAAAAGTCCTTTTGCACTATTTTGGGAAAAACGAGAAAATAAAAGAAAAGTCAAACAAGAGCTTGGTTTCAAAAGCGGATTTGGAAGCAAATAAAATAATTATTAAAACAATAAAGAAGAATTTCCCTGAGCATAATATTCTTTCTGAAGAAACCGGATTTGAAAATAATTACTCAGACTACAAATGGATTATCGATCCTCTGGACGGGACCCATAATTTCTTACACGGAATACCAATTTTCGGTACTTCAATTGCCTTGGAATACAAATACGAGATAATTCTTGGCATGCTTTATTTTCCGTTATTGAAATTGACCGCAATCGCGGAGAAAGGCAAAGGCGCTTTTTTGAACGGCAAGAAAATCAGAGTATCCAATAAAAAAGAAATTGACCACTCCCTTATAATCTTTGAGTATGCTTACACAAATCGGAAAGAAAAGATCGATTTTCTGGGAAAATTTATACACACGACAATTGATTTGAGAAATTTTGGCTCTGCTGTATATGACTTGTTGCTTGTCGCATGCGGCAAATCAGACGGATTCGTGATTCTGTCAACGCA
Source organism: Candidatus Woesearchaeota archaeon (assembly GCA_023259315.1). The sequence continues at coordinate 11,472 of JAHFQL010000020.1, forward strand.
TGAGTGGGACATAGCAGCAGGATTTTTGATTGTCGAGGAATCTCATGGCAGGATAACCGACTTGAATGGCAAAAAGTGGAGTGTGCATCAAGACAAGTTTGTTGTTTCTAACGGCAAAATACATAAAAAAATATTGAAATTTGTAAAATGAAATTAACCATTTTGGGAAGCGGCACTGCTGCGCCCTTATTGGACAGGAATTGTTCCGGATATTTGCTTGAAGTTGACAATAAAAAATTATTATTCGACAGCGGCGCAGGAACTCTAAGGAGATTGCTGGAATTAAAAATAGATTTATTTGATATTGATGACCTATTTTATACACATCTGCACAATGACCACATAAATGACTTGGGCGCGATAATCTGGAGCAATAATTATGGATATAAGAGAAGCAAGGCATTGAATCTTTATGGGCCAAAAGGGTTTAGAAAATATTGCAGAATCTTGGTAAACAAATTGCTGAAGCCGACAAAATTGTATTTTAACATCAATATAACAGAATTAAATAATTCAAGTTTATCCATTGGAAATATTAAAATTAAAACTGTTCAAACAAGACATAGCACAACAACAAAAAGCATAGTTTACAGAATAGAATATAAAAATAAGTCATTTGTCTATACAGGCGACACGGATTATTGCGATGAAATCCCAGAAATTTCAAAAAGTGCCGATGCTCTTCTTGCAGAATGCTCGCTGCCCAACAACAAAAAAGTTGATGGGCACCTTACTCCATCATTGGCTGGAAAACTTGGGGCAAAATCAAATGCCAAGCACCTAATATTGACTCATTTTTATCCCGAAGTCCTGAAGACAGACATTAAAAAACAATGCTCTAAAAATTTCAATGGAAAAATTACTATTGCTAGGGACAAAATGGCTATTAAAATATAAATAACAAACATTCTTACTTAAAAAATAGGAAAGTTTATAAATAATGAACGATTTCTACCTATTGATAAAAATGCAGGAATTGTCCAGCATCTTCACAAAAATAAACATTCAAATTCTTGAGCTTCTGTCAAAGGAAAGGCTGCATATAAGGGAGATTGCTGAAAGAATTAGGTGCTCGCCGGCAAAAGTGCATGCGTGCATCAAAATTTTCAAGAAAAACAATATAGTGAAAGAGATTGATGAAAAAAACAGAAAGGTAATTGTGCTCAATACCGACAATGACTTGACTAGGCAAATAATGCAGTTGGTCAATATTGATAAAACAGTAGAGGACTTGCAATTTTCTGAAAGAATCAATCTTTTTGACGCAATAAGCCCCCTTGATTTTAGGTATTATGGCAGAAACAGGAAAATTTTTGAGAAATTGCAGCCTTACCTGTCTGAAGCGGCCTTCATAAAATACGCATTAAAAGTCGAGTCAGCCCTTGCAAATGCACTCGCAAAGAATAAAATATGCCCGCAAAAAATCGCTGATGAAATAGAAAAAGCATGCAAGCAAGTTACGCCTGAGCAAGTATACTTAGAAGAGGACAGGATAAAACATAACATAAGGGCATTGGCAAATTGTATAAGGAACAAGGTAAGCGAGGAGGCAAGGCCTTTTGTCCATTTCACCTCAACAAGCTACGACATTATTGCAACTGCCGACGCATGGAGGTACAAGGATTTTGCAAACAATGTATTGGCTTCTGAACTGGTAAAACTTGAATCAACTCTCATAGGACTTGCCTTGAGGGAAAAAGACACGATACAGATAGGCAGGACCCATGGCCAGCATGCAGAGCCAATCACTTTTGGATTTGCGATTGCACAGTATGTGAGCAGGCTGGGCTCGTCGATCATAAGGATAAGAAAATCCGCGAACAATCTGAGGGGAAAAATGGCAGGAGCTGTTGGGTCTTACAATGCTTCTTCCCTGTTCTTCAATGATCCGGTAAAATTCGAAGAGGACGTCATGAATGAGATTGGCTTGAAACCTTCCCCAATATCAACACAGATTGTCGAGCCGGAGTTTCTGGTTGAGCATTTAAACACTATTGTTTCTGCCTTTGGAGTTATAGCTGATTTGGCTGATGACATGAGGCATTTGCAGAGGAATGAAATTGGGGAGGTGGGGGAATATTTTGAGGCAAAGCAAGTCGGCTCGTCAACAATGCCGCAGAAAAGAAACCCTATAAATTTTGAAAATGTAAAGAGCATGTGGAAAGCGATTATGCCGAGGATGATGACATTGTATATGGACCAGACTTCAGAGCACCAGAGGGACTTGACAAATTCCGCTTCCATGAGATTTATACCTGAAATTCTTGCGGGGTTTTACGTTTCCATTGCAAGATTGGAAAAAGTTATGTCTGGATTGGCTGTTGACAAAGAAAACATGGAGAGGAATTTCAATATGAACAAACACATGATTGTGGCAGAGCCGCTTTACATTTTGCTGGCAGCAAATGGGCATCCTGATGCGCACGAATACGTTAGAGAGATGACCCTGAAATCACAGGCTGAAAGAAAGCCATTGATAGAATTGGTCAAAAAAGACAAATCAATACAATCTTATCTTAAAAAATTAAGTAGAAAACAACTGGGAATTTTGTATAGTCCGGAAAAATATACCGGGATTGCATCCAGAAAAACAGAGATAGTTTGCGAGCAGTGGAAAAGGGAATTGAAAATTTAGTGCTATTATGTAACTTTCTAGTTAGTAATTTTTAAAATTCTTAGAGAAATCTTTAAATATCAAGTGTAATTTCTTGGCTTACATGTCTAATTTGGTAACTCCATCGCGTCGGTTATTTTTAAAAGGTGCGACTCTTGCAGCCGGAGGACTTCTGCTAGACCCTTCACAGGTATTGTCTCACTATTCTTGTTCTTATTATTTAGAGCAACTGTAAGCCATAAAACTGTTTGTCTATGGACAAACAAATTTGCTAACAATATAAATCTGCCACTATACAAATTCACAGACGATA
>JAHFQL010000021.1 GCA_023259315.1 Candidatus Woesearchaeota archaeon
GGAGATGCTTTAAGTGCTTACACAGTTGTTGGGAGAAGGGCAGAGATAGCAACAAAAGTATTGTGCCACAATCTTTGGATACGATTAAAAATTTTAATTGATGAACTTTTCAATAACGCCACTTTTCCAAAAGATTTATATAGTAGTTATATATAATATGTAATAACTAATCAGTCATAATAAAGTTTTATCATTTTATGATGAAATTACCACTAACTGATAAAAAATAACAACATTTTAATAGTAGTGATTTTTATCCCCTTTTCAATAATAAAAGGGGGGTGTGTTTAGATGATAGTTAAAGAAGAATTTTTAAGCAAATTAAGAAGGTTTTTCAACCTTAATCTGTATGAAGTTAAAATATGGACTGCTCTTTTGAGCAGGGGCGTTTCCACAGCTGGCGAGTTAAGCGACATAGCAAATGTCCCACGAAGCAGAAGCTACGATGTTCTTGAGTCTCTTGAAAAGAAAGGTTTTGTTATAATGAAGCTCGGAAAGCCGATAAAATACATTGCTGTTCCTCCAAAGGAAGTTGTTGAAAGGGTCAAGAAAAATGTCCAGGAGCATGCAAAAGATGAGTTGAAAAAATTGACTGACTTGAAGAATACTGAGGTGATAAACGAACTGAGCGTTTTGCACACACAAGGTGTTGAACTTGTTGAGCCTGCTGATTTATCAGGATCATTAAGGGGAAGGCATAATTTGTATAATCATCTTGAATTGACAATCAGGAATGCGGAAGAGTCTGTGACTTTAATGACAACATCCCAAGGATTTATCAGGAAAGTTGAAGGATTAAAGCCTACATTCGAGAAATTAAAGAAAAGGGGAGTAAAGATAAGGATTGCTGCCCCTATCACGAAGGAAGCTGCTGCTGCTTTGAAAGACATACAAGGAATTGCGGAGGTTAGGCACACAGACAACAAGGCAAGATTCTGCATTGTTGACGGCAAGGAAATAATATTCATGGTGCTTGACGACAGCGAGGTGCACCCAACATATGATGTTGGAATCTGGGTCAATACTCCGTTCTTTGCAAGCGCTCTGGAAAATCTGTTTGAGCTTGCATGGAAAAACATGAAGCCTGCAACAGAAGTTGTAAAGAGATAAAGTTATTTCTTTTTTATTTATTATTTCCCATATAATTTAAATAAACTTCTTAATTGCCTTGCATAATGCCAAGCAAAAAACTATTTTTGATTTTGCTGTTGATTTTTATAGCGGACTGCAGTACTAGCACAAAAATCTACAAGGTTGATTATAAAGGCAAGATGCCTCAAGGCACTTTCAAAGCTACAATAGGCAATGCCACAATATTCACCAATGGCCCTGATGTTCTTGAAGTTAGCGTAAAAAGCAAGCCTGAATTTTTCTGCTATTCTGTAAATAAAAATGTATTATGCAATTTTGACATAGACGTAAAAGTAAGCCAATCTGCTGCAGAAAAGTATTTTCAATTGACCCAAAAATTGAGAGAGATTGCTATGAAATATGCAAGAAGCAGGAGCATTTTGCCTGATAAATTAAGTTATTATATTAGGGGCAATCTTGAAAATGAAAATGTCATCTTGATTAGCGAATTAAAGAATCAAACTGCAGATATTTTGCCAATATCTATAGTGGGGAATGGTACGACAGAAGAGGCTGCCAAAGACAATGCAATCAAAAAATCAAAAGAAATCTTAGATATACTCACAGACAAGGCCTAAAAAATTATGCAAAGATATAAAAGCAACTAATTCTTACAAAATCAATAAAATGCCTAGTAATAATTTCATTTTAGACTTGAAGCAGAAAGCAAAAGAATTGAGAAAGGATATCCTAACTTTGATTTACAATGCTCAGTCAGGGCACCCTGGCGGCTCTTTAAGCGCGATTGATATTCTTGTTGGATTGTATTATTATAAATTAAGAATAAACCCGAAAGATCCCTTGTGGGAAGATAGAGACAGGTTTGTATTGAGCAAGGGTCATTGCAGCCCTGCAATTTATGCTGTTTTGGCTGATAAGGGTTTTTTTCCAAGACTCGAGCTTGAGGGATACAGGAAAATAAACAGGATGCTGCAAGGGCATCCTGAATTAAGCACGCCTGGAATAGATTTTGCCGGTGGCGCTCTTGGCCAGGGAATTTGCTTTGCTGTTGGAATCGCTCTTGCGTGCAGGCTTGACAAAAAAAAATGCAACGCTTATGCAATGATAGGTGATGGTGAATCACAGGAAGGTACTGTGTGGGAAGCTTCAATGGCTGCCGCTTTCTATAAATTGGACAACCTGATTGTGATTCTTGACAAAAACCAAGTCCAGCAAACAGGAAAAACAGTAGATATCATGGACATTGGCGATGTTTCAGCAAAATGGAAGGCTTTCGGCTTTAATGTCATTGAGATAAACGGGCATGACATGAATCAGATTATTACTGCGCTTGACAAATCTTCAAAATTAAAGAACAAGAAACCAACAATAATAATTTCCAATACTATCAAAGGCAAAGGCATTTCATTTATGGAATTAAACCATAAATTCCATGGAAAAGCGCCTAATGATGAAGAATACAAGAAAGCAATGGAAGAAATTGAAAAAATCAATATTAAAAAGTTTAAATAATCATGTATAATAAATATTTAGATAAGTTGAAAAATCTATTAAAACGTACACACCAAAGGCTCTCTATCACCCACAAGTTGGAATTTCAAAATTGTTTTGGCGCAGTCACCGGTTATGTAAATGGAAATATATTTATTTCATGCGGCAAGTTTGGTGTGGCACTTAAACTTCCACCAGAAACCCTTGCTGGACTCTTTAGAGAAAAAGGTGTCTTGCATCTAAAATATTTCCCAAATGGGCATATAAAAAAGGAATATGCTATCATCCCTCAAAGAATTATAGATAAAAAATATCATTTTAAAAGGCTTTTAGACAAAAGTATAAAGTACTCATTAATAAAGAAATAACATTGAAATAAAATAAATAAAACCAAAAATGGAAGCACAAAAATCTGCGACAAGAGATGGATATGGAAAAGCTCTGCTTGAATTAGGTAAGCAGAATAAGAATATTGTAGCACTGGATGCCGACTTGAGCGACAGCACAAGAAGCGAGTACTTTGCGAAATCTTTTCCTGACAGATTTTTCTCCATGGGTATTGCCGAGCAGAACATGATTGGGACTGCTGCTGGATTTGCATTCTCTGGAAAAATTGTATATGCTAGCACTTTTGCAATATTCAGCGAGCGGGCTTATGAATTTGTAAGGAATATTATTTCGAGAAACAAATTGAATGTTAAGATTGCTGGCTCCCATGCTGGTATTTTTACAGGAGAGGATGGAAAATCCGCTCAAGCGATAGAGGATATTGCTGTTTACAGAGCTTTGCCAAACATGGTGGTATTGCAGCCTTGTGACTCTATTGAAGCAGAGAAAATTGTATTTGCCCTAGCGGATTACAAGGGGCCTTCTTACATGAGGATGCACAGAAATCCTGTTCCCATAATCCATAGCTCAAATTATAAATTTGAAATTGGGAAAGGAGAAATCTTGAGAGATGGTAAAGATGCCGTGATTTTTGCAACTGGCACTTTGGTGCACGAATCGTTAAAGGCTGCTCAAATCTTGAAGAATGAAGGAATTGAAACTTATGTTGTTAATATATCAACGATAAAGCCTATTGACGAAAAAATGGTTATTGACTTGGCTAAAAAAACGAACTGTGTTGTGACAGCAGAAGACCATAATGTGATTGGCGGCTTGGGAAGCGCTGTTGCAGAAGTTTTATCGGAGAATTGCCCATGCATGATGAAAAGGATTGGTCTGCAGGACAGGTATGCGGAATCCGGCAAGCCAAATGAATTATACAAAAAATATGGATTAGATGCAGAGTCTATTGCTGAAGAAGTAATGAAATTAGTCAAGAAGAAATAAAAATGCAAAATTGGGTTGTTTATGGATTATTTGCAGCTTTCTTTTTCGCACTAAATACTATATTATACAAAGCTGCACAGCAAAAAGGGAATTTTTCGCCGTATTATGGCATTCTTATGTTTTCAATTGGAATAATAATTGCTGCAGGCGCATTCTTTTTATTTAAACCGAGTTTCGAGTTTGAGTGGAAATCAAGCGGCTTGGCAATAGTTGCTGGGGCTGTTTGGGCTGTCGGGATGATTGCTGTTGCTATAGCGATTTCGCAGAAGGCTGATGTTGCAAGGCTTGCGCCTATTTATAATATAAACACCATATTGGCTGTTTTGATGGGCATAATATTTTTGAAGGAAATACCGGATACATCACAGATGATAAGGGTCATAGCAGGCGCTGTGCTGATTGTTATAGGAGCTATTTTGGTGAGTATATAATTAATTATTAGAAAAATATTTATGTTAGTTATAGAACAAGTGCTTTATGTTTTTAAGTTTTGGCAGAAAGGTTGGAATCCAGATAAGATTCAATGGTCAGGATATAGAAGAAGTGAAGCGCCTGATAGAAAATATTTATCATAGTTTGGATTCTGATGTTCCGCAAAATTTGTTGTCTGCAGTGGAAGATGCGACAGCAGCTGCGTTCAAACTTAATGATAAGCAGGTGCACACTTTTGCCGATGAAGAGTCTATTTTTAAGAAATTTGCAACACTATTTTCAGTGGCTGATAGTTTTATAGGGTTAAACAAGAACGATAAGCGCATGCAAGAATTGGGGATAAATCTCGTTTATTTGGCTAATATTCTAGATGATATAATTAAAAGAGTCATCCGAGAAGAAACTATTTTTATTCAGAATTTAGTTCTATTTCGGAAGAGTATGACTAAAAGAGTGACAAATTTGGATCGCCGTAAATATGCTGCTTAGAAACAACCAAATTTGATGTTCTGTCATCTATGTCTTAATAAGGGAAAAGGTTAAAAATAGATATTCATTACTATATGCTAGGTGGAATTGATATGCAGATTTTTATTGACAGTGCAGAAGTTTCAGAGATAAAAAAAGCTGCGGATGCTGGATTGTGCGATGGAGTTACTACAAATCCGACTCTTATAATGAAAGCCGGCAGAAATTATGATGAAACTCTGAAAGAAATCTGTTCAATTGTCAAAGGACCAGTAAGCGCAGAAACTGTTTCTACGAATGCAGACGGAATGGTAAAGGAAGGGATTGCATTTTCCAAAATTGCCAAAAATATTGTTGTAAAAGTCCCGATGACAGTTGAAGGGATGAAAGCGTGCCAGAGACTGACAAAGCAGGGAATCAAAGTGAATGTTACATTATGTTTTTCCGCAAACCAGGCTTTATTGGCTGCAAAATCAGGTGCTTTTATTATAAGCCCGTTTGTTGGGCGCTTGGATGATATTGGAGAAACTGGAATGTGGTTGATTAGGGATATAAAAACAATTTATGATAATTACAAATTCAAAACACAGATTTTAGTTGCATCCGTAAGAAACCCAATTCATGTTCTTGAGGCTGCAAAGATAGGAGCACACATTGCAACAGTTCCTTATACTGTTTTCGAGCAATTATTTAGGCATTCCTTGACTGATGTTGGAATTAAAAAATTTCTTGAAGACTGGGAGAAAGTTCCGAAGAAGAAATAAAAATTTATTCATTAATTTTCTTAATAATTTCATCCATATCAACAGGTCTATACTTTGTTAGTTCTACAGATACATTTATCCTTTTTGTATTTTTGTTGATAAAAGGAAATTCTTCAAGGCTATTATTATGTTTATGCCCACAGATTGCCCAACCATTCCAATCTTGTGGAACGTCATTAGGCTCGTGTGTTAAGAAAAATTTGACCTTTTTATATTCAAATATATAATTATCATAAAGTTTAATTTTACTTGACTTGTCATGATTTCCTTTGATAAAGATTATTTTACCATTTAACTTATTTAACCAGTAATCTGTAGGTTTACTTCCTCGCCCATAAGCTAAATCACCTATAAAATATACTGTATCACTTTTGCTAATTGTATTATTCCAATTGTTAATCAGAGTTTTATTCATTTCTTCGATATTAAGAAACGGTCTCTTACAAAATCTTATAATATTAGCGTGATCTAAATGTAAATCTGAAGTGATAAAGATTTTAGATTTTCTGAATTTATCTCTTATTTTTTCAAAAAAGCTTTTTGGCTTAATTCTAATAGGTTCGCCTATAAAATCTTCTGGATTAAATTTATTTTCAAAATATACTTTTAATAATTCTAAAGTTTGTGAATACACTTTTTTGTCCTTTGCTAGAATTCTTACTAAAGGCCTTCTTAGAAAAAAATCATACTCCCTTAAAATAAAACCACCTTTAAGGAGAGTTGCTCTTATTACGACTTGGTCAAAATTTAATTTTTGTTTTCTTTGAATATAATCTTTTATTCTTAAAAATTTATCATGAGGTAGTTTCATGGCTAATGTGGCATGAAAATCAAATTCTTTGTTATAATCAAATGGTCTAAGTTGACAGTAAGTTTGAAGCGTTTGAGAGAGGCTCCATCTAAATTTTTCTAATTCTGTACTCGGTTTTATATAAATAAATATAACTTTACTATTATCAAATGCACTAAAACCTTCAACTTTAAACCTCATTATTGAGCTTCTAGAACATAGATTATTAAAATCTCCAATCAATCTTTTTTCATCATTAGTGTAAAATGGCCCTGCTAAAGTTATATGTGGAATTACTCTTTTTGAGCTTATTCTAAATTTTCTATTTAATTCATAAATTAATCTTTTGAGCTCATATTTTGCTTTGCCGTGAAATCTAAATTCTATTAGGTAATGTGTCATGGTTTAAGTTCGCTATAGTTACTATATAAATTATTTCCTAAACAAACCTTTTTATACAGTTTTCATTCTCATTAAATTATGGCACAACAATTAAACTTGAAGGATGCAAAATCCCATGAATCTGCTTTTGACAGGAAAGTAAAGGAATTAGAAGAGGAACTTTCAACCACAAAATACAACAAGAAAACCCAAGGCCATATAGGGTTAGTCAAGGCGAAATTAGCAAAATTAAAGGAGGAGCACCAAAGAAAGGCTGCTGCAAAATCTGGCGGTCAAGGATTTTCTGTAAGAAGGACGGGTGATGCGACTGTAATAATGGTCGGGTTTCCAAGCGTAGGAAAATCAACGTTGCTTAATGCAATTACAAACGCAAATTCCCCTGTTGGAGCGTACGCTTTCACAACATTAACCTGCATCCCTGGTTTATTGGAATACAATCATGCCAAAATACAAGTCTTGGATGTGCCTGGAATAGTTGAGGGGGCTGCAACAGGCAGAGGCCGAGGAAGAGAAGTTCTCGCATGCGCGCAAAGCGCTGATTTGGTTATAATTTTGCTTGATATATTCAATCCAGAGCATTTGGAAGTTGTGAAGAATGAAATTTATGAGACTGGATTAAGAATAAATCAAAAGCCCCCTCAAGTCAAGATAACAAAAAAGCCAAGAGGCGGCATCGACTTGGGAGTCACGGTAAAGCTGACAAAAATCAGCGAGGAAACAATAAAAAATATCCTGAAAGAATTCAGGCTGGAAAATTCCAGCGTTGTCATAAGAGAAGACATAACAGATGACCAGTTGATTGATGCAATTGAAGGCAATAAAAAATATGTTCCTGGAATAGTTGTTCTGAACAAAATAGACATGGTTGATGAAAAAGAACTGGAAAGGATAAAAAATATTGTAAAGCCTGACATCTGCATTTCTGCAGAAAACAAGCTAAATACAGAGGAACTCAAGGACCATATTTTCACAAAGCTTGAATTTATAAGAGTATATACAAAAGAAGCCGGTAAAAAAACCGATATGAGCGAGCCATTGATAATGAGAAAAGGCAACACATTAAAAGACGTCTGCATCAAATTACACAAGGATTTCATTTCAAAGTTCAGGTACGCAAGAATTTTTGGGAAATCCGCAAGATTTTCTGGAATGCCTGTAAGAAGGCTTGATCATGTCCTGCAAGACAAGGACATTGTTGAGATACATTTGAGTTAGGAGCAACATTTATATATGGCTTTAATTTACCAGTCATCAACATAATGGAAAAATAGAAAATTTGATGGCAAAGATTGGATTTGCATTCTACAGAATTTTTTCGAGCTTTAGGTATTTCTTTCTGTTCTTTAAGTACTGATTAGATTTTTCCAAAGGTCTAATCCTAAATCATGGCTTGGCAAAATGCTAAAAAATATCCCAAGAATAAATCTGGTTAAAACAAAGATGGAGTTAGAGCAAGTGCTGAGGATTAGAGAAATAGTTTTTATCAAAGGCCAGAAAGTGCCGGAAAATAGGGAACGGGACGGTTTGGATAAAACCTCCAAGCATGCAATAGTTTTTTACAAGAACAGACCTATAGGCTGTGCAAGAGTCAGATTTGTGCATGACAGAGCTAAGCTGGAAAGAATCGCTTTCATTGAAAAATTATAGGGGAAAAGGATTTGGAAAATTGATTATGCAATACTTAATAAGATACTGCAAAAGGAAAAAGTCAAAAGAGATAGTTATGCACGCGCAATATTATTTAAAAGGTTACTATTATAAGTTTGGATTCAAGATTAGGGGCAAAGTATTTATGGACGCAGGTATAAAGCATATAGAAATGTACATGAAAAACCAAAAAGAATAAATAAGAAAAAAATTACCCATGATAAGATGAACATAACAATAACTGGATTCAGCGGCACCGGAAAAACCACGATATCAAGGCTATTGGCAAGAAAACTTGATAAAAAGCTGGTTTCTACTGACGAAGAAATATTGAAAAGGACAAGATTAACCCCGCAAAAATTCGTGAAAAAATATGGATGGGACAAATTAAGGGAAACAGAAAGCGAAACAATAGAAAATATAAGCGATTTGGATGATTTTGTCCTGGATGCAGGAAGTGGAATCATATTAAGAAATGAAAACATAATCAACCTAAAAAAAAACGGACTGATAGTCTTTCTGACAGCTGACCTGAAAACACTTGCAAACAGAAAGATACAAGAAAAAGACGACTTTACAAAGAGCAATTACATTGACAAGATAAAGGGTTTCTTATGCCAATGCGAAGAGAAATACAAAAAGGTGGCTGACTATACTATTGACACTTCAAATTTATCCCCTGAAGAAGCCTGTGATCTTATAATGCATTATGTTCAGTTGGAATTACAGTAATTGCTAAATCTATGCCAAAATATGGAAATTAAGAAACTTGCAGAAAGCTTAAACCCAGCAGAAAGGAAGGTTTTGAAAGTCATTGATAATTTTAATTCCTTCACTGAGATTCTAAATGTTACCGGGCTTAAGGACATAGAAATCATGAGGGCTTTGCAATGGCTCCAGAATAAGAATTTGGTAAAGATGAAGGAAGAGCAGAAAGAATATGTGAGCCTTGATGAAAACGGGCAAAAATACTTGAAATACGGCTTGCCTGAGAAAATTTTCTTGGAGACCCTGGACAAGCCCCACACTATAGTTGAACTTTGCAGAAAAACTGGACTGAGCGATGAGGAAATTACAATATCACTGGGAGTGCTAAAAACAAAGGCAGCTATTGAGATTAAAAAAAATAAGGAAATAATAGTTTCAATCACGGAGCATGGCAAGAATATTCTTAAAAAAGGTTTTCCTGAAGAGCAATTTCTTAAGGAAGATTTTCCAAAGGAAGTGAGTTCGCTAAAAGACGAAGAAAAATTTGTGCTTGAAAATCTCAGAAAAAGAAAGAAAATAGTAAAAGTCGAGTTCTCAAAATCAATAAGTGCTGACCTTACAAAGATTGGCAAAAATCTATTGAAAGAGAAAATTGATGAAAACCTCATTGAGAGAATAACAACCACAATGCTCAGAACCGGCTCATGGAAAGGCAAAAAATTCAGAAGATTCGATATAAAAATCAATGTGCCTGCGATATTTGGCGGAAGGAAACAGCATTACAGAAGATTTCTTGATGAAGTAAGACAAAAATTCATTGCCCTTGGCTTCAAGGAGATGACCGGACCGATTGTTGAGACTGATTTTTGGGACATGGATTCCTTGTTCATGCCGCAATTCCATTCTGCAAGAGACATACATCAAGGCTATTATGTCAAGGAGCCAAAATATGCCAAAGATTTGCCGGAAGACATTGTGAAAAAAGTAAAATTTGCGCATGAAAATGGATTTGGCACTGGCTCAAAAGGGTGGCGCTATGATTTTGATGCAAAAAGAACCCACAGGCACATCTTAAGGACGCATGACACTTCCATATCCGCAAGATCTCTTGCTTCCAAAGATTTGAAAATTCCAGGTAAATATTTCCAAATTTCAAGATGCTTTAGGTACGATGTTGTTGATGCAACGCACTTGCCTGACTTTAATCAAGTAGGCGGATTCGTAATTGAGGAGGGCATTAATTTTGGACACTTGAAATCCCTGCTCAGATTGTTTGCGGAAGAATTTGCTGAAAGCGATGAGATAAGAATAAAGCCGAGTTATTTCCCTTTTACCGAGCCGAGCGCGGAATTGCAAGTTAAGCATCCAGACTTGGGATGGATCGAACTGGCTGGCTCCGGAATTTTCCGCCCTGAACTGGTCAAGCCACTTGTTGGAAAAGAAGTTCCAGTCATAGCCTGGGGCGTTGGGCTTGACAGGCTGGCAATGTTCAAGCTTGGAATCAAGGACATAAGGCAGTTGTTTTCGCATGACTTGGAAATGTTGAGAAACGCAAAAGTGATTTAATGACTATATTTACAAAGATTTGCCCGAAATGCGGAAACATAGATTTGCCTGTAAGGACAAATTTTGCAGACATGCTTATGCCAACTCCAGAAAAATGCAAGAAATGCCATTATTCAGGATTATTTCCAGAAATTGATATTAATGAAATTGAAACTTTTAGGAAAAGTTTGAATAATAGATAACAAGATGCCAACAATAATTTTTTCATTGAAGGACTTGCAGCATTTGGTTGGGAAGAAAATAACAATTGAGGAAGTTGAAGAGCTGGCACATTATGGGAAAGGCGATGTTGAATCTTATGATAGCGAAACCGATGAAGTGAAAGTGGATTTTGGTGATACAAATTTGCCTTATTTGTGGTCTGTTGAAGGTTTTTCAAGGCTGATAAAAGGGATTCTTGGATTGAAGAATGGCATTCCAGAAATAAAAATCCAAAAGGGAAATTACCAAGTTGCTGTTGATAAATCTGTCATGAAGCATAGGCCTTATATAGCATGCTTTGCCGCAAAGGGCAGAAAAATTGACGACTACCTGCTGAAGCAAATTGTACAGCTGCAAGAAAAATTCTGCGAGACTTATGGAAGAAGAAGACAAAAAGTTTCAATTGGATTGTATTCATACAAAAGAATTACTTTCCCAATACATTACAAGGCTGTTGAGCCCGATTCTATTGAGTTTGTTCCTTTGGAATTTAAATCTAAAATGAACCTCAAGGAGATACTTGCAGAGCATCCCAAAGGAAAAGAATACGCCTGGATTCTTGAGGGTTTTGAGAGGTATCCTATTTTGATTGATGACAAAAATGAGGTTTTGAGCTTTATTCCTGTGATTAATTCCAACTTCACCGGAAAGCTTGAAATTGATGATGAAGATATCTTCTTTGAGGCCACTGGCACAGATGAAGAGGCAGTATCGCTTGCTGCAAATATTTTTGCATACGCATTGTATGAAAGGAGCTTTCAAATACATTCTGTAGAGATAAAATACCACGACAGAAAAATTATTTTTCCACACATGGAAAAAGAAACAATTACAATTAAAAATGAGCAAATAAAGCAATTGTTTGGCCTTGAATTAAGAGACAGTGAAATAAAAAATATTCTTGAGAAAGCCCAATATGAATTCAAGGATTATAAAGTAGCTATTGCCCCTTACAGGAAAGATATTTTGCATCCTTTTGATGTAATTGAGGATATTGGAATCATCTATGGTTTTGACAAGATAAAAGAATGCCCATTAACTACTTATACCGTTGGGTCTGGACTAGAAATTAACGACTTCACTGACAAAATTAGAGAGATTGTGTTTGGATTAGGTTATCAGGAAGTAATGAACGCTGTTTTAACAAATAAAAATCTTCTTTATAGTAAAATGAACATTGAAGACTTTGGGACTGTTGAAATAGAGGATTACATGACAGAGACCTATTCTGTTGTCAGGAGCTGGATTTTGCCAAATTTGATGGAAGTCTTTTCCAAAAATAAGCATGTAGAATTTCCGCAGAAAATATTTGAAGAAGGGCTTGTTAATTCAAGAAAAGGCGAGAAAATAGAAGAGTTTAACAGGATTGCAATCGCAATATCACATGAAGATGCTAATTACACAAATATAAGGCAAGTTTTGGATTGCATAATGAGATGTTTGGGCTTACACTATGATATTGAAGAAACTGAGCATAACTCATTCATTGAAGGTAGAGTTGGAAGAGCAATTGCAAAAGGCAAGAAAGTTGCTTATTTGGGTGAAATCAATACTCAAGTTTTGGAGAACTGGGGTCTGGGGATGCCGGTTGCTGCCTTGGAATTGAATTTAACGGGATTGTTTGAAGTGATGGGGAAGAAAGAGCATATTGCAAATAAAATTTCTATTTCAATTAATAAAGTAGTTTTAGAAAGAGTTCCTAACTTATTTGTAAAGACAAAAATTATTAAGGATGTTTCTGTTGAAAAATCATCACAAAAAATTGAAGAAATGAAAACTCAAATTCTTAAGAAATGGAAAAATAAAAGCGAAGATGATTTGGAAGTAATGCCTGGAATAGTTGATTATCGCAATTTACAAAAAATGTTTTATCTTGATGGCAGAATAAAAACTCCGGCTGTAGAAAATTTGATTGTTAGGCACATGCTTAAAGGAAAATTTCCTGAAATTAATTCTGCTATAGACTTAGCTAACATAATGTCTGTTGAAAATCTTGTCCCAATAGGAGTTTTTGACCTCGATGCTATAAATGGAAATATTGAGTTAAGATTTTCACATAAAGGAGATGAGTACATACCAATAGGAAAAGACAGCACTGAAAACGTAAGTCCAAATATACCCATATTAACAGATGCAAATAAAATATTTTCAGTTGTTGGAGTAAGGGACTCTAAAATTACTGCTGTAACAGAAAATTCCAAAAATTTGTTGTTGGTGAGCTGGGGAACAAATGAGGCTGACGAAAAAAATATTGAAGACACCCTGGAGAGATGTGCTGAATTGATTAAATCAAAATAAATATTAAAAAGAAATAATTAAAAAATAATAAAAATAAATATAGTTATTTTATTCCTTATTCCCACTCACTTTCTTTTCTGCCTTCGGCTTTTCTTTCTTTTCTGCCGGCTTTGATTCTTTTTTCTCCTCAACCAATCCAGCTTTCTCTTCCAAAGAAATCTCTTTTGATTCTGCTTTCTCTTCTTTTTTCTTTGGCCTGAATATGTCTCTGAGATTTTTCTTCTCTACCTTCTGCGCCCTTAATTGTTCGGAAGTTTTTCTTTTTGCTTTAGGTCTTTGCGTTTTCTGCTTCGGCTTTGTTTCTCTTGTTTCTATTCCCAACTCTTTCAAGACCTTTGAAACCTCATCATGAGAAGCATTCTTATTTATTTTTACAACCTGATTCAGCGGCTCTATGTGAAGAACATTGCATTTTCTTCTTCTGGTTTCGCCGTCAATTAAAACAAACTTGTCATCTAGAATGTCTACTATAACACATTTTTTTGATGCGTCACGTCCTGCCAATTTTACACAAACTCTGCCTATTTCTATCATTTTATCCTCCAATCACTTTATCATAGGCAATGTCACCATTTACCCAAGTGATTTCCTTGTTTTGAAATTCATTCTCTGAATTTGTTTATGATTTCCAATCTCATGCATCTGCTACAAAGCAGCCCGCCAAAAGGCCTTTCTGGTCTTTTCTTTGTTTTTGCCAGAGTTCTCATTTTGTATGGAAGCTCGTGAGGAACTCCTTTCAAAACATCTCCGCAGTTTGAGCATTTTGCCATCTTTGGCTTCTTTCGCTTATATTGCACACTAGTTCTCCCGCCGGGTACTTTCGTGAATATTTTCCTTATGCTTCTTGACCTTAATCTTGGGGCTGGCATGATTTTTCGGAAAGAATGTTTATTTATAAAGGTTATTATCAATCGGGACTGTTACCTTAATCTCCAAAGGATATTTATTCTTGAAACAATCTAATTCTCCAAAAAAGCGAGTTGGGGCGCTAAAAAGGTGCTCCAAATGGCAGAAACAGGTTATCTT
>JAHFQL010000022.1 GCA_023259315.1 Candidatus Woesearchaeota archaeon
AAAAGAATATGAAGTCTTTGTTTTAATTTTCTATCTTTTTCTTTTTTATATTTTTGTTCTAATTCATTAACAGAAATTTCTTTTAATAACATTAATATCACCTCAAGAAATTCTATGTAACAACTTATATATAAATTTTGCTCAATTTTTTATGTCTTATATTATAGTTGTAATTCACGTCCTGGATTTATAGATCTGGGATATGTTAGAATCGAAACAACAGATGGCAGTCATCTAGTTTATGAAAGTGGTCAAAGAAATTAAATAATTATTTTTTCATCAATTCCAAAACTTCTTTCCTTTTCTCTTTCATCAATTCCTCAGAATCAGCTTCCAAATTCAATCTCAGTAAAGGCTCTGTGTTGCTCGGCCGCACATTGAACCACCAATCATCAAATTCAATTGTGATGCCATCCATCTTTGATATTTTTTTTGGGTTTTGGTTTTTATATATTTCTTTAATCTCATTTAATTTTGCATTTTTATCCTTGGCTTCTATGCTTGTCTCTTCCAATGTGTGATATTTCTTGAATTCATCGAGCAATTCTGATAATTTTTTGTTTTCCCTGGAAACAATCTCTGAAACAATCAAGCTGGTTATTATACCGGAATCTGCCCTATAATTATTCCGATAATAGTAATGCGCCGAATGCTCGCACGCAAACAATGCTTTTGTTTTTCTCATTGTGTCCTTGATGAAGGAATGCCCTACTCTTTCAATTATCGCAGTTCCATTGTATTTTTTTATTGTTTCAGAAACAATTTTGCTGCACACTACATTATGGATTATTTTTTCACCTTTTTTATTTTTCAAAATATTTTTTATAATCAGTGCGGAAACCAATGAACTGTTTATGACATTGCCGTTTTCATCTACAAAGAAAATCCTGTCAGCGTCGCCGTCAAAAGCCATTCCAAAATCACAATTTTTTCTCTTAACGATTTTTTGCAGTTCACCAAGGTTCTCGTATTTTGACGGGTCTGCCAGATGGTTTGGAAAGTTCCCATCCAGCTTGAAATAAATTGGTACAATTTTTACCGGAAGATTTTTGTAAACCAACGGAATTATTTTTCCTGCCATCCCGTTGCCGGCATCAACCGAAACTTTTAATTTTTTCAATTTATTCGCATCTATAAATTTGTGGACGTGATTTACATAGTTTTTTAGAATATTTTTTTTGATTATTTTTCCTTTCCTTTTTATTTTTGTCTTGTTGTAATCTTCTTTTTCAATAATTCCCTTTATTTTTTGCAGGCCGGTGTCCTCATTGATCGGAATTGCATTCTCCCTTGACAGCTTCAATCCATTGTATTGCTTTGGATTGTGGGAGGCAGTGAACATAACTGCTGGCTTATTCAAAAAGCCAGAAGCAAAATATGTCGCGTCTGTGCAGACTTGCCCTATAAAGACGGCATTAACTCCTTGTTCTGTTATGCCCCTCATCAAAGACTTGCTTAATTTCGGAGAAGAAATTCTCATGTCTGTTCCGACAATTATATCTTTTGATTTCAGAAAATAACCAAGTGCCCGTCCAATTTTATAGACTACATCTTCAGTAAGGGTTTGATTATAAATGCCCCTTATGTCATAAGCTTTGAAGATTTCATTTAGCATGATTTAATCAAAATTATTTCTTATTTTCTAATATATAAATGTTTGTGGGTATAATTTATTGAAAAAATTAGTCCCGCATAATTTTTACTCCATCTCAATGTCTTCTTCAATTGTGGCAATTCCTTCCCATTTCTTCTCAGCCAATTTATACCTTTCAATTGTTCCTATGTCAAACCACTGTCCTGCAAACGGGAATCCCCTCAATCTGTTCATCTTTGCAAGCTTTGGGAAAACATCTTTCTCGAGCATTGAAAAGCCATCAGGAACCATATCTATAATTTCCGGCTCTAAAATATAGAAACCAGCATTTATCAGATTAGAAGGCGGATGCAAGGGTTTTTCCACAAATTCTATTATTCTAGAGCCATCTAGCCTTGCCACTCCATAATGAGATGGATCTTCAACCGTTGTCAAGGCTATTGTACCAAGCGCGCCTTTTCTCCTGTGCAGCCTGAACATCCTTGGTATGTTTATGCTTTTCAGCTCATCACCATTTGAAACAATGAAGCTTTCTTTGAAATATTTCTTGGCTAATTTCAATGGTCCTGCAGTACCTAATGGCTCATCTTCCTCAACATAAACAATGTTCATGCCAAACCTGCTTCCATCCCCAAAATAGTCTTTTATTTTTTCTTTTAGGTAGCCAACACATAGAATGACATCTCGTATGCCATATTTCTTGAGCAAATCAAATATATGCTCTGTAACAGCTTTTCCCTGTACCTTAAGCAATGCTTTTGGTATCTTGTCCGTCAATGGCTTTAATCTCGTGCCCTTTCCTCCAACTAAAAGCACGGCTTTGCTCGGTATATGCGTGCCAAGGGATTCTGCCAAAAGCAACTCTATTTCCTGCGACCTGTTTTTGATATTGATGCCATCTATTCTTTTGTCTATGTGGCTTATTAAATTCTTATCTAAAGTGATAGTGATTCGCTCTTTCATCTGCCCCCAATATTATTTTATATTATTCTATTTATAAATCTTTTGCTTTTTATATGATAAAGTATGATATACAGAAAAGTTTAAATAATGGCACATTAAACTTTGATTTTTGTGGTTTGGAGTATTGTTTTCAGTTTTGAGTGATTGAAATGGACAGAAATTTAGCGTTGGATTTTGTAAGGGCTACAGAAGCTGCAGCCATAAGCTCTTCTTTCTGGGTAGGCAAGGGCGACGAAAAGCAGGCAGACCATGCTGCAGTTGAAGCCATGAGAAAAGCCTTTAGTATTATCGATATGGAAGGCACCATTGTCATTGGAGAGGGCGAAAGGGACGAGGCTCCAATGCTATACATCGGCGAGAAAGTGGGCTCTGGAAAAGGCATGAAGCTTGACATAGCTGTGGACCCTCTTGAAGGTACGACCATAACTGCAAGAGGTAACGCAAATGCAATGTCTGTTTTCGCAGCAGCTCCTGCCGGTTGTTTGTTGAATGCCCCGGATACTTACATGGACAAAATTGCAGTAGGCCCAAAATGTGTTGGCGCAATTGATTTAGACGCCTCTGTAGAAGAGAATCTTGCTGCTGTTGCAGGAAAATTAGACAAAGATATAAGGGAAGTTACTGTAATAATTCTGGACAGGGACAGGCATAAAGAATTGATAGAACAAGTCAGAAAATGCGGGTGCAGAATCAGATTGATTAGGGACGGAGATATAGCCGGGGCGCTAGCACCTGCATTGCGAGAATCAGGAGTTGATATTTTGATGGGCGTTGGAGGAGCTCCCGAGGGTGTTGTGGCGTCTGTTGCGCTGAAATGCCTTGGAGGGGAAATACAGGGTCGGCTAAAGTTTAGAAATGACGATGAGAGAAAGCGCGCACAAAAAATGGGAATTAAGGATTTGAACCAAAAATTCATGATGAATGATTTAGTAAAGAGCGATGAAGCAATGTTTTCTGCCACTGGAGTCACTGACGGCACAATTCTAAAAGGTGTAAGGTTTACAAGCCATGGCGCAATAACTCATTCCATTGTGATGCGGGCTAAAACAAAAACAGTGAGGTTTATAGAAGCGCATCATAAATTTGAACATTTTCCAGATTATTGAGAAAAATAAATAAAATAATGGTGACTTAAAATGAGCAATCAGATTAAGCAAACAATAAAGGATCTTGTTGTTGTCGGAAAAGGAATATTAGCAGCTGATGAAAGCGTTAAGACTGCAACCAAAAGGCTGGCAAGCATAAATGTTGAATCAACTCCGGAAACAAGAAGGCAGTACAGAAATCTCATACTCAATGCTCCCGGGATGGAGAAATATATTTCTGGAGTTATCCTATTTGAGGAAACATTACATCAAAAGTCTGATAATAGTATTCTTTTCCCAGAATTGTTGACAAAAAATGGAATTGTTCCTGGAATAAAGGTTGATGATGGATTGGCTGATGTTGAAAATTCTCTAGGCGAGCAATATACAAAAGGTTTGGATACACTAGGCAATCGCTTGGAAGAATACAAAAAATCAAAACCTAGATTTGCAAAATGGCGCGCAGTTTATTCTGTATCAAAAAATACGCCAAGTGACTTGATTATAAAAAGAAATGCTGAAGACCTGGCGAAATATGCAAAAATTTGCCAGCAGCACGACCTTGTTCCGATTGTCGAGCCGGAAGTTTTGATTGACGGGATTCATTCAATTGAAATCTGTTATAAAGTGACTGACAAAGTGCTCAGGGCAGTTTTTAATGCTTTGAAAAAAGAAAATGTTATGCTAGAGTATACAATCCTAAAGCCAAGCATGGTGATTTCAGGAAAGCAAGCCGAGCACAGGGCAAATGTTGATGAAGTTGCAAGGCAAACAATAAAATGCCTAAAAGCCAATGTACCAGCAGAACTTCCGAGCATAAATTTCCTATCGGGTGGACAAACTCCTCAGGAAGCGACTGCCCATTTAAACAGAATGCACACTTTGGGTGATAAGCTTCCTTGGTATCTAAGCTTTTCTTATGCAAGGGCATTGCAGGATCATGCATTAAAGGCATGGCAGGGCAAACCGGAAAATGTCGAAGCCGGGCAAAAAGCTTTCTTGAAGCGTGCAAGATTAAATAGCTTGGCAACAAAAGGACTTTATTCTGAAGACATGGAGAATGAGTGAATATGGCAATCAAAGTCGCTGTTAACGGATATGGAACAATCGGCAAGAGAGTTGCAGATGCAGTCGCAGCCCAAAAAGACATGAAATTAATTGGTGTTACATCCCACTCTTATAGCTTTAACACAGAGGTTGCAAAGCAAAAAGGCTACAAGATTTTTACAGTTAGTGAAGACAATGACTTAAAATCCAACGGAATAAAGCCGGACGGCACAATTCAAAATTTGCTTGAGGAAGTTGACATTATTGTCGATGCCACTCCTAGAAAAATTGGCAAGGAAAATCTTGAAAAAAATTACAAGCCAAAAAAAATAAAAGCTGTTTTTCAAGGCGGGGAAAAACATGATCTAGCTGGAACATCCTTTGTTGCCCAGTGCAACTATAATGAAGCGCTCAACAAGGATTATGTAAGGGTTGTAAGCTGCAACACAACCGGATTGTGCAGGACCATTCATGCTGTCAGCCAAAAGTACGGAATAGGAAGTGTTCATGCCACAATGATAAGGAGGGGTGCAGACCCTTGGGATATTTATCACGGCCCCATAAATGCGATAGTCCCTGTTCTGGAAATGCCGAGCCACCATGGCCCAGACGTGCAGAGCGTGCTTCATGATGTTGAAATTTTTACTACAGCACTAAGCGTTCCATCAACCTTGATGCACCTTCACACAGTCACTATTGATTTAAAGAAAAAAATAAATGTTGAGGATATTATAGAATTGTTCAAGAACTCTACAAGGATAAGAATCGTTAGGAATGCAGAGCACCTGCGTTCAACGGCAGAGATAATGGAATTCGCAAGGGACATCGGAAGGTTAAGGGGAGACATGCCTGAAATCTGCGTGTGGAAGGAAGCGATAGGGGTAACATCAAACAATTACAACAAGCTTCTTTACATGCAGGCAGTTCATCAGGAATCCGATGTTATTCCGGAAAACATTGACTGCATCCGCGCGATGATGGGATTCAAGGACGCGCAAAAATCAATAGAGATGACAAACAAAACATTTAAGATAAAATAATTTATTCTGAATTCAATAAAAACAAAAAACATAATATTCAAATCATAAAACTTGTAAAATTTCATAATAAGAATTTAAATAAAAAATTAACAAATTTAAGGTGTTGACATGAAAATTGGCGTGCCAAAAGAAATAAAGGATAAGGAAAATAGAGTAGCATTGACTCCGGAAGGTGCAAAACAATTAATTTCTTACAACCATGATGTTTTTGTAGAAGAAAATGCGGGAAGCGGAAGCGGCTTTGCAGATGGGGAATATGCTAAAAATGGAGCGAAAATTGTGCCAACATCAGGGGCATGGAATTGCGACATTGTTATAAAAGTGAAAGAGCCGCTTGAAGCAGAATATAAATTTTTGAGGGAAAACCAGATTTTATTCACTTATTTGCATCTTGCAGGCGTTCCCAAATCCCTGACAGAAGCGTTGTTGAAAAGCAAGACCACATCAATTGCTTACGAGACAGTTGAAGACTCTTACAGAAGACTGCCTTTGCTTGCGCCAATGAGTGCAGTTGCTGGGAACATGGCAACTCAAGTGGGAGCTTATTACCTTGCGAAATTCAATGATGGCAAGGGCGTCATGCTGGGCGAAGTCCTTGGAAATTTTTATGGAAAAATCATGATAATTGGAGACGGCGTTGTTGGCAGGCACGCAGCAAAAACAGCTTATGGCATGGGCGCGAATGTTTATTTGTTTGGCAGGCACGAGGAAAGAATGGATTTGTTGAGGGACGCAATCGGAAGAAGGTCCAACATAATGCTTTCGACTCCTGAAAATATTTACACACATATCAAAGACGCTGATTTAGTTGTAGGCGCAGTCTTGGTTGCAGGAGCAAAAGCCCCCCATGTTGTCACAGAAGAAATGGTGAAAACAATGCAGCCGGGCTCTGTTATCGTTGATGTTAGCATTGACCAAGGAGGCTGCATAGAAACGTCAAGGCCAACAAAACATTCTGACCCCATATTTGTCAAACATGGCGTAATTCATTACTGCGTCACAAACATGCCTGGCGCTTATCCTAGGACATCGACAATTGCCCTGACGAATGTGACACTGTCGTATTTGACTAAACTTGCAGATAAAGGATTAAATTCTATAAAAGATGATGCATGGTTTGCAAAAGGCGTCAACACGCACAAAGGATTCATAACATACAAGCCAGTTGCAGAAGGGCTGAATATGAATGATAAGTTTAGAGAATTGAAAGAATTGATGTAATTAAACCTCATGCATATTTTCTTCTAGAAATGTTCTCTTCAACCCAAGATGGAAACTCTCCTCCAAAAGTAGCTTGATAAAAATCATCCATAGGTTTGTATCGAGGATCGGATTTTAGTATTCGACCTTGCTCCCTCATTAAAGCCATAAGGTCCATTACCTGCCTTTCCCTCATATCAAGAGGATGCGGTAAAGTACTATCTTCCAAATATCTTTTTAGTAATTTTATCACACCTTCGACACTATGCACATCCCTTATAATATCATCCACGCTCAATCCATTTCTAACTAGGCCCCATAGTTTCAAATCTCTCCCCTCAAATCAAATGTCGTAAAATCATTTATTTTTACTTTAATTTCGTCTCCTAACTTAAAATTTCCATTTACAATGACTGGTTTGTAAAAATCATTCCTTCCAATCCAGGAATTGTTTTTTCCGATTTCATCAATCAGAACATTCCCTTCCCACCCAATCCATTTCTGGTTATTTTCAAATGCAATTTTTCTGTACAAATCTGTCATCAATCTTGACCTTCTTTTCAGTTCATTTGTTGAATGTTGTTTCATTTTAGCTGCGATTGTCCCATCTCTTGTTGCGTACCTTGATAAATTTAAAACATCTGGCCTTGTTTTTCTTAGTAATTCCATTGAATCTTCAAATTGCTCTTCCGTTTCAGCTGGAAAGCCTACAATCATGTCTGTTGATATTGTGATTCCTGGAATTTCTTTTCTGAATGCCTCAACAATTGTTACAAAATCTTCAACTGAATATTTTCTATTCATAGCTTTTAGAACTTCATTATTTCCAGCCTGCACAGGTATATGCAAAAACTTTAACATCTTAGTGTGCTTGTAAATATCAATTAATTTATCAAACATTGTTATTGTATTTCCGGGGTTCATCATTCCAATTCTTACTTTAAAATCCATGGGAACAGATAAAATCTGCTCCATCAATTCAACCAATTTTTGCTTTCCGCCTTGGTCCACCATGTACGCCCCAGTATCATTTGAGGTAATCCATATCTCCTTGCACCCTGACTTCAAATGAGATTTTACATCTTCCCTTATCGCATCCATTGGATAAGAAAATAATTTCCCCTTGACTAGTTTTGTAGAGCAGAAAGTGCAGAAATAATTGCAACCATTAAGTATGGGGACAATCCCAATGGCTGGATTTTTTCTAATGGAAGGCAAATTAACTTTTTGCTCATATTTCTTGTCGAGAATTTCAACAACTGTTCCATTCAAGGAATTTTCAACAACATTTGTTATTTTTCCAAGATTATGTGTATTGACTAAGCTTATGCTTGCGTCAAGCTGCTTTATTTTTGGGATTATGCTTTCATTTATGCAGCCTGCGACAATCAATTTTTTCTCTGGAAATCCTTTCTTTAATCTTCTTATTTCTCTTAGAGCAGTTGTATCGCCTTTTACAGTGCAGATGTTTACAACATCAACTTCTGATTCTTTTTCATCGTCAACTATGTTGTAACCGGAATTATCCAATAGTCCCATCATTATCTCTGATTCCCTTAAATTGCTGCTGCACCCTTGGGTTATGAAATGGACTTTTGGCATTTGCATAAGGGAATACTACATCATTTTAAATATTTTTGCTGAACAAGTAATATCTTTTATATTGAATGCATAAATTTAATACATAAATTTTTAAACTATAGGGGGTGGCTATTATACAATGCAAGATTTAGAACACGCAGTTGATGTTGCAAGTTCCATTCAAACTGTCAGATTTCATAGAGACTCTACTATTGCTGTGCCTGCCGTAACTCAAAGAAGCAGTTCTGATGCCCAGCTCAGTTATGCCACTTTTATCCCAAATCTTCCAGTTCATGATATTCCCGGAATTTTTATCGAGAAGCCAGGTCTATTACATATTTTATCAAATACGATATATTGGCTTAATAAATTTAGGCCTCAAGCTACAGGTATAAGATTTGAATTTGACTTTGAGTTTTGGATATCAACCACTCAAGCTGAGCAAACCACTATTGTTAAACAAACACAAGAATATGCTGCATCACATAATTTACATTTAGAATATTGTGGGCCTGTGGCATGATATACTACCCTTATTGAGTTCTTAAAAATCTTGTTTACGATTCTGTTATTCTATTTCAATAAAACTGAGCTAATTTTTATTGAATTATTTATTTTATATACTTCCCTCTAACCTTTTCCATTATCCAGCTCGTCAAAACTCTCGTCTCATACTCGTCTGGAGTATGAATGCTTTCATGTATGTCAACCATTCTCGCAGTTTTGCCGACCAAATCTGCCCTCCTTCCCATGAAGTTTTCTCCAAGGTAAGTAAATCCTAGAACTCCACCCATGATATTTTCAGGCAATATGTTGAGCCATTTTAATGGAACTCTATTTGTCATGTCTTCCTTGCTTTTAATATGCTCTTTCATATAACCCTTAAGCTGCTCGGCATAGGAGATTGATAGTCGCTCTTGCTCGTAGTTTTGAGCGTAGTTAATTGTTATTTTGTACGGTAATATTTCAGATTCTTTTTTCTTTTCTTGAGTTACTTCA
The DNA here is from genome assembly GCA_023259315.1 of Candidatus Woesearchaeota archaeon. The sequence goes on from JAHFQL010000022.1 coordinate 9,510, forward strand.
CTTGAATAATCTTTTCCAGATTTTCTGAGCGTAATTTTCAGTCTTTCAGATTTGGAATTTTCTTCATAAGTTATGGAAATTGATTCCACTGCTGAGCTAATTTCAGTTTCTGTTTTTTTCCTAGACATTTCAATTTCATGAGTCACGTCAAACGAATTTGTTCTAACTCTTCTAGAAATCCTGACATTTTCCTCAAAATGCGAGAAAATTATACCCTCAAGCTGTTGGAAATCATTTGAATTAAATTTTGGCTTAGATACTGTATTTTCTAAATTTGGCAGGGAATTTTGATTTTGAAAATTTATTCTTGAATTTATATGCGGAACAACGTAATTTAAGAGCGTTGACAATAGGTCTAGCTCAATTTTTTTCAAAACACTCTTGTTTGTTTCGTTATTCATTTGCTCCCTTAAATAACTTTATTGCTTCGTCCAAAAGTTTTCTGGCTTCTTCTTTGTTGTTCGAATCGCTTATAATCCTGAAAACATTTGCTTCTGTTTTTGATGCCCTGAACCAAACAAAGGAATTTTTGCTTGTGATTACTTTTAAGCTGCCTTTTGCACCACTTTCCCGGATTTCAAAACCTTTCTTTGAATAATAATTTTTTAAATATTTTTTAATCTCATCATGCTTTGTCGAGTCAAATTCCATTTTTTCCCTTAAATTGTAATAGCTAGGTAAATCAGAAATTATGTCGTGCAGTCTTTTCTCTTTTTTGGCAACAATTGACAAGATTGTCAGTAAAGTTAAAATTCCGTCCCTGCATTTTGAAGGACTTATGATTGCTCCTCCGCTCGAGCCTTCACCTCCAACTATTGATTTTGATTTTTTCATCTCCTCGACTACATTTGTCTCACCTACTTCAACTTCTTTTACCTTAGCCTGATGCTTTAGCGCAACATCCCTTACGACATTTGATGTTGCATTATTTATAACAACGACTTGGCTTCTTGGATTTTTTATATTAGACAGCGTTTCATAAACAACAAGCGCAAGAATGTAATTGCCTGATAAAGATTGCCCATCATTCATCATGATTTCAACCCTGTCGGCATCGCAATCGAATCCTGCAGCGAAATCCGCTTTGTTTTCATCTATTATGTTCTTGAGGTATACCAATGAATCCTCTGTCGGCTCAACTTGCCTGTTGAATATGCCGGATTCCATGTTAACTCCAATAACCTCAACTCCAGCATTTTGAAGAATTTTTTTTGCGATTATTCCGGCGCCGCCATTTGGGTCTATGACCATCTTTTGGTTGGATTCCTTTATTTTGCTGAGATTTTCCTGGCCAATCACATCAAAAACAAAAGTCTCATAGCCTTTTAGCGCATCAGCATTTTTATCCAGGACTTTCCTGTCCTGTATTTTATGAAAATTCTTAAAAAGTTTGACGTTGCTGATAACGCTAACCATATCATTTTCACTCAAAACTGCACCATCATTGTTCAAAAATTTAAACCCGTTCCAGTAAGGCTCATTGTGGGATGCCGTTATTATTATACCACCATCAGCGTTGAAGTGCCTTACTGCATATTCAATGGCTGGGGTAGGCAATATACCCACATCAATGAAATTGCAGTCCAGTATGCCAAGAATTGCGTCGCTTAGATTTATGCCTGACTGTCTCGTATCCATTCCCATAACTAGCGTTACGTTGTTTTTCCCTGTTTTGTTTTTTAAAAATGAGAGATATGAGTATGCATATTTTATCGCAGTGCTTTCTGTCAAGTCCTTTCCGTATATTCCCCTTATGCCTGAAAATGATTCCACTATGGCCATATTCTAAAAGTTAGCAAAGGTTATTTATAATTTTATGGTTGATTTAGCCAAATCAGAGACTGTTACCTTAATCATGTTTGAGAAAAAAGTCTCGTCTAGGTGGTGTGTTGTACCGTTTCCGAAATTCTTTTGAAGCTATTCTTCGCTCAAAGATTTAATCTTAGAGGCAGACAGTTCTTCATTAAATGTGCTTTAACGAGCAGAGAAGGTGCTTCAAAGAGCTTCTTTGCCGCAGGATACTTCGCCAGATATTTCTGAACAATCAATAATAGATGTACTTACTTTTATACTTTACGAAAAAGTTAAGGTAACAGTTCCCTCAAATCACGAATCAAAGAATTCAAAAATAATAAAAAGAAAAAAATCGCAAAGTTCCGATTAAATTTGTTCCAGTTTAATCCTTAGATAGTGCCCAAATAGCTTTAACAGCTACAACTATGGCTCCTGGCGCCACAAAAGCGGCAATGTTCTGCACAGCACTAACAAGGTAATCTCCCAATACTGCTGGAGGTATAACCTTGAGGCTATCAGTAGCGCTTCCTGTTGCCAATAATGCTATAGCAGCTACCAGGTATGGCGTAGTTTCTTTTTCTGTAATATTCAACAGCCCCACCACCAGACCTAAAACAACCAACACTAATGTAAGTTGGCCTTTCCACTGTGGCACTAAAGCTAGTAATAATGCTATTACTATGCCCCCTATAAATGCCCACTGTCCTAATTTACTTATCATTTTGATATTCCACCTCCATATAAAGTACATAATAAAAATTGAACTAATATTTAAAATTTTTGATTATTAGTACGTGATTAGCAATAGAAAAAAGCAAATACTAGTTCTTTCAAATTTTGGTTATGGTATGTGAAAATTGCAGGTAAGGGAATTGATAGTACAAAGAAAAATCATGGGTACGCTAAGAAATGAAAAAAGAACGACCATTATGGAAAGGATAAACACTTGTTTAATGACATGGAAACAAAAAGGATTGAATCCTTTTGATGAACTTAAAGCTCATTTGTGCTAATCACGTACAAATATTACTAGAGTTTCTGAAAATCATTTATAAAGACAGAAAAATATGGTGGCATTTGCATCAACTTTAGCTTTGACAAGGCCAAATAATGACACAAATACCACAAAAACCATGAAAAACACTTTCAATTTAATAATTTCGGTGAATTTTACGCATATTCATTTATAAGCAAAAGTGCGAAACTCTAGAAATATTAGAAATATTTAAATAGGTGTTAATATTTATCTGTTCAATGGATGATAAGGGTTTCTCAAGAGGAAGAAGGCAATTAATGCTTGGCGCTGGCGCATTTGTTGTGGCTCATTCTGATTTAAATGCATTTGCGAGAACACTTGGTTTTATTCAACGAGAAGAACAAAGCGACGATGGAAAAGTTATTCAAATAAGAGCAAATTGGCAAAATCTCCATCATAGCGGAGATGTTTGCCTCGGCATTAACTGTTTTTAGATTTTTCCCGGGAGAATTCTTATCCATGTTCAAAGCATTAAAACCGGAAGAGGAAAAGGTTGTTGCCTTAGTTGGAAATTCTGCATTAGACTATTTAGAATTCTTGTCTGCGGCAAGTTTGCACAACATTAAACCAGCAAGCCAGTTCACGCCAGACCCACTAATTGCCAATGTGTTGCCTAATTATCAAATGTTAAGACGCGAGCTTAATAAATAAATCTTACCAAGTAAATTCAAATCATCTAACAGTGAATTCATTGGAAGTTTTATAAGTTAGTCAACACAAATACTTTACCTTCGTCATCAATCAGAATAGAATGCTCTGCTTGCGTTACAATTCCTTTGCTTAATTCAACAAGCGGGGGAAATTGATGCGTTATTCCTAATTGATTCAGTTCCCTTAATGCAAAATTTGCTTTTGCGCCAAATTTTTTTGTAAGCCATCTTTCTGCAAAAGGCAATCCATCATAGGTTTCAATCTCTTTCAATACTTCCCTTGTTATCGGGCTTCTCACAGGCCTTTTGTTTTGAAGCATAAACACAGTCGGATGCCCTTTTTCTCCTACAACTCCGGAGCCGGTTGTTGCAAACGGCTCGATTGCAAAAGTCATATTTTTTGCCAGAGTTGTTTTGTCGCCGTTGTCAATGTTCGGAAGAGTCGGTTTTGTGTGAATATCATACAACCCCAAGCCATGTCCTGATAAGTTTCTAACAGGATTATAACCGTAACTCTGTATAGTATCATTTATAACTTTTCCAATTTCCCTCAGCTCTGTCCCAACATTCACGATTTTTAATGCTTCTTCCAGAGATTTTTGCGCAGCTAAAACCAAATCCTTGTATTTTCCAGATAAATCAATTGTGTAAGCGTTGTCGCCAATGGCTCCATTAACATGGACTCCCAAATCCAAGCTCACAACCTGGTCACCAAAAACTGTTTTGTTATCGTCCATAACACAGAAATGGGCAGCAGTGTCATCGCATGATATTTGAACAGGAAAAGCCGGCTTTCCCCCTAGCTCAAAAATTTTTTCTTCAACTTTTTCTGTTACATCAAGCAAATAATTTCCTTTCTTAATCAATGATTTGCCGTATTCCAGAACTTCAGCAGAAATTTTGCCTGCTTTGATGTAGTTTTGTTTCGTTTGCGAGTCCATAAAAAATGATAGAATTTCTTATTTAAAAATTTATCTAGCATAATGCCTATGTGGAAACATGCATGCAAATGATCTTACTTCACTAGCAACGTTGGCTTTATCAACCAATTCTCTTTTATAAAACCAAGCTACCATATCCAAGAACTGTTCAATTTGATCATTAGTCAGCAGTGGGCTAAGCCTCCCCACGTTAGTGGGGTAAATGAATGCCCACAATGTGCGTAAGCACATCAAAACTTATTTGAGTTTTCTCTTATATATTTTGCAACAACTTCTGCAGA
>JAHFQL010000110.1 GCA_023259315.1 Candidatus Woesearchaeota archaeon
TTGACTTACTGAGGCACATGGACGGCATAATAGGAGCATTGAGAAGCATGAACATATGGTGGACAGGCAAACACTTCCAAAAAGAAGGAATGATAGAAAGAACTATGCAAAAGCCAATTCTAAAATCCCTGAAATTAAAGCAGATAAAAGACATTATTGGAGTAAGAAGGTCAGGAAAAACCACACTGCTCCACTTTGTTATAGAAAATCTCATTCAGCAGGGCATAAAGCCGCAAAAGATTTTTTTCCTTAGTTTTGACGAAATTAACCTGAGCACGGCAGCTTTTGAGGATATTGAAAAAGCCATTGCCCAGATAGAAATTGAGCCTGAATACGTTTTTTTGGATGAAGTGCAGGAAAAAAAGAATTGGGAAAGATGGGTTAAGAAGCTTTATGACTCTGGAAGCTTCAGGCAGATTTTCGTTTCAGGGTCGAATACTTCTTTATTATCAAAAGACGTTGGAAAGCTTCTCAGCGGAAGGCACATCACTACAATTGTTTTCCCATTCTCTTTCAGGGAATTTTTAGTTGCCAATGGATGGAAAAATTTTGACAAGAGCTACTTATTGGCTGAAAAGAATAAGGTTTTGCATTATCTAAGCCTGTACCTAAAGCATGGCGGATTTCCAGAAACAATTGGGAAAGATGAAATATACATACATAGTATTTTATCTAATACCTACAATGACATAATATCAAGGGATATAGCAACCAGATACAGCATTGAAAGGGCAAAAATAGATTTGCTTGCGAAATATTTGTTTACAAACATAACAAAAGAATATTCATACAATAACCTTGCTGCAAACATTGGCATAAACATAGAAACAGCCGAACGCTATCTTGAATACCTGAAAGACTCGTTACTAATGATGAGCCTAAGCATGTTCTCATATAAATTAAAAGTCCAGTACAGGAAAAATAAAAAAATATACGCAATAGACACAGGATTAAGAAACTCGATTTCTTTTAGATTTTCAGAGGACATAGGTAAGATATACGAAAATGCGGTTTATATCGAACTGATGAGAATGAATAAAGATGTGTACTACTGGAAGGGAAACGGAGAAGTTGATTTTATAACCAAGGAAGGTCTTAAAATAAGAGAATTGATCCAAGTCTGCTATGACATATCCAACGAAAAGATTAAATCAAGAGAGCTTAAAGGCTTAATGGAAGCTGCAAGTAAATTTAAAGTCAAGGTAGGAAAAATAATTACAGAAGATTACTATAACAAAGAGGTAATAGACAATTTGGAAGTGGAATTTATCCCTCTGTGGCTCTGGCTGTTGGAAGAAAATGCTTAATTTTAACCATCAAATATCAGTAATCCTATCAACAATTTCTCCAGAATAATTTGTCAGCATCATTTCCTTGACTTCGTCTATTGATTTTGCATGTGCAAGAACCCATCCGAGCTTGATGTAAGCTGTTTCCGACAGCATGCCATCCGCGAAGATGCAGTTCAATCCCAGGGAAAGCCTTCTTAAATTTGTGTAAACATAAGGATGAACTCTGCCATAGATTGCTTGGCTTGTGATAACTACAGACACGCCATTGTCAATAAGCTCTTTCAATTTCTTCAGGAGGGAATATTTAGGATTTAGAGTGGCAACATGTCCGAGAGCGGTTGCAGCTATAACAATGCCTTTGTATTTTTTCTGGCGATAATATTCTAGAATATCTGGATCCATTCCAGGATAAACATAAACTAATGCTGTTTTTGACTCAAATTGGTCTTCTACAACAACTTTTTCATTATTTCTTTTCTTGTAATTTGAGTTTAGAATTTCGATTCTGCCATCTTCATAGACTTTAGCGAATGGTGGCGTATTAATAGATTTAAAAGCATCTCTTTTACTAGTGTGCATCTTACGAACATTTACTCCATTTATCAATATGCAGAATCCGTCAGAGCTTGTTCCGTGCATGCAGGTAACAACTGAAGCGCCGTCAAATTTTGCCGCTGCGTGGACTGCGCATAAAAGATTAAAAAAAGCATCTGAACTTCCCCTGTCAATGCTTCTTTGGGCTGCTGTAAAAACAACAGGCTTGTTTAAGTTTCTCAGAAAAAATGAAATTGCAGCAGTAGAGAAATGCAGAGTGTCTGTGCCTTGCGTAATAACAACGCCATCTATCTTTTCATCATTCAGCTCTTCAGCAATCCTTTTTGCCATAAGCTGCCAGATTTCAGGCGAAAAATCCTCACTCATAACACTCATGACATTCTCGGCTTTAAGATTTACAACATTTTTAAGCTCGGGAATCATTTGCACAAAATCTTCTGCATTGTAATCAGCATAAACACCGCCTGTCCTGTAATCTACCTTTGACGAAATTGTCCCACCAAAAGACAAAATTGAAACGTTTGGAAGATTTTTTTTGTGGAATATTTTTGACTTCTCTGCCTTTTTTTGCTTGTATTTTTCCACAACTTCAATTTTTTTTATTCTGTTTTCATCTATCCCTATATTGTAACCGCTGTACAGCTTCAAGACAACAACTCCATTATCGAGAATTGCCGGACGTTGCATTATTATGCCTTCATAAGTTTCACTGTCTGTGATTACTTTCACAACATCCCCTGGCTCCGGTTTCATAAGAAATAATTAGAACAGAGTTTATTTAAAACTTGCTATTGGAAAAAACAATTTTGGTTCTGACAATTAATTTTTGAGTTTTATATGGTGATAGGATAAAATATATAAAAAAATAAAAAATTATAGAATACTTAAACGCACGCCCCATTTAAACATTGGGTTGTAACGTTCCCGTTACAGGCAACATTTACACTACCTAATTTGTAAAAATTGCAGTAGTATTCATTTAGTGTCGTACTATTAACACAAAAATCTGTGCCACTAAATGGCGTCCCACCAAAGCTACCTGATGTAGTTCCTTGCACAGTGTAAACTTGTCCACCGTCCGTATCACTGCACTGATCTTCAACATCAGCATAGTTAGCGCATTCGGGGTCACTTGGGTAATCTATTAATCCATCTGCATCATTGTCGCTTAAGTCATCACATGGGCCATCTCTTTCGTTGTTATCTGTTGCAGATGTACAACCAGCGTCTCCACCACTTAATTGGTAATCTTTAAGAGTATCCGCATCATTTGATTCATCTAAACCATTATCACACACTAAAGTGCTACTATGCTCGTCATTGTCCTGACTGCTGGAACATCCTGGGTCGTTTGGATAATCTACAAGGCCGTCATTGTCGTCATCAACCCCATTGTTGCATTTCTTTGGTGCAGCATATACCATTAATGCTAATACAGCAACTGCTATAATTAGCGCACCAAGAGTTGCTATTTTTGCTTTTTTATCCATTTTTACCTCCTTATAGTTTTTTGAATTTATATCATATTTTAAAGGAGGGATATATAAATGTTTTGTTTTATTGGGGGTTGTCGGATAATTATTTAAATTAACAATTCCAGAGAGTTTCTTGGGAAGAAATTGCATATTTGAGGGGTGGTTGGAGCGACCCAACCATGACAGCCCTCAAATACCCTAACAA
>JAHFQL010000023.1:0-4682 GCA_023259315.1 Candidatus Woesearchaeota archaeon
TACCAAGATGATGGGGACAAAGCCAGCATAAGGGATAGGTATGGAATAAATATGAGCAAAAATTTAGCCCAATGCGGGTTAATTGTGCACAGAGCATACCTTGACATGATGATGTATGTTGAGAAAGAGCAGTATTTTTTGGAGAAATGGTTCAAGCCAGTTTTAGAAGGGATAGTCAATCGAGAAGACTATAAGGAAGCGTGGGAACAAAGCTTGGGTCATTTCGGCAATTTTCTGGTTATTTTGAATGCAGATATAGAATTATTTTATAATTTGCTTCATTTGTTAAAAGAAAGAGGATTTTTAGGAGAGAGTATTGAAGCAAGAAACACAAATAGGGCAATAATAAAAAATAATATTGTAGTTTCTATAAAAGCTAATGATTTTGAACATGCAAGATATTGGATTGATTATGGAAAGAATAAAGAGTGGTTTGATAACGTAGAAGTGAAAGCTTTACGTGATTTAGTATTTTTTATTGAGCAGAAGGACACTTACCTCCTTGGACAAGTTATTGAAAATGACACTTTTAAAAAAATCTTTAATCTTGAAGAGACAGAATTTTTCAAAAGTCTGGCTCAAATTATTACGCAGGAAACAGAAAGGGAAGTTCCGATTAGTCCAGAGCAGTTAGCAAGGGCATTGGCTGAAAAAGAAACAGAATTGGCGCATTTAAGAGAGATCGCGCAACAGGCTGAAGCACCACCTCAAGTTGTTGAGGAAATTGCCAAACAAGTTGGAAAAATCGAAGAGGCAGTTACTGAAATTGTTGCAGTGTCTCCAGAAGCCGAAAGAATCCCGGAAATTAAGAAATTCAAAAAGTCAAGATTTAGAAGGCTAAAGGCAAGGCTCAGGATTTTAAGAAGCAGATATAAAAAAATAGATAAAAAAGAAGCGATAAGAAATGGTATCTGGGTTCTTAAAGAATCTATCAACCTGAGGAAACGGGTAAGCGATTATCTAAAATCTTTAATTGCAGATAGAAATCCAAGTAGGCTAAACAAAGAGTATGCATTACTGAAGCAATTAGAAACAAAAATAGACCTGCTTGAGGGAGAAGAAAAATTTCAAGGTTTAATTTCTATATTCCAGCAGTTCAATATTGAAGTTGATAAGATGCTTAGGGATTTAGGCAATGCAATGGCAATGATTTATAACCAAGAGCAATTACAGACAATTGCGCAAGAGCAGCAGAATTTTTCAAATTTTCCACAATTATGGATAAGTTTAATGGAAGATAGCGATATTGCTGCTTTTGTCAATAAATTGATTATTTTAACATCAAAAAGAAGAGAAGAAATTGAATCTTCAATAAGTGATATAACTAAGCCACCTAGTTCTGGAAGAAAATTTTTATCATACAGAATAGACTTTGGCAAATTAACAAAAAGCGGCATTTTAGCTCTTTTAAACAGAGCCAAAAATGACCTTCAAAGATTAGAAGAACAACTATTATCACAAATCCGTATTAGTAAAGATTCTTTTGATTTGAAACCGAGTAGGTATTATGGCAGAAGAGTTTGGGTACCAACTAGGGAAAAAATGGATAGCCTATTAAATGTCCAATTAGAAAAGGTTAAAGAGCTCAAAAAGAAAACCAACAATGCTATATCACAATTACAAACAGCTAAGGATGAGCAAATATCAAAAGCCAGAAATAGCTTAGCTTCTTTCTATCAGACCATAGCAAGTACTTTGAGTTCAATTAAAGAAAGCTTATTTAATTACAATCTAAAAGGGAAATCAATAAAATTTGTAACAAGTTTAATGTTAGTACCATTATTAGTCGGAGCTTTTCCAATAAAAGTAAGTCCTGCAATTTTTAGATTAAAATCACAAGAAGAGATATTGCGACAACTCAACTTAGATATTAAAGATCCTGAAGTACAAAGAATGCTAAAGCCATCATTATTCATGGACACGCTAACAGAACTTTTATCTAAAAACAAATCAGGCGAGATTAAATATGATGAATTACCGGATTATTTAAAGGAACTTATTTCTGATGGAGTTTTAGATATAGCTATTTTTGTTGGCGCCCAAAGAAGAAATTTTGTTAACATTGGAGCTACTACAATGGATAAGTCCGAATTAAGAATGATAAAATTTGCTGGGCGGAATCTTGTGCTTCATTTGAGATACATTGAAAATATAAAAGATGCAAAAAAAGCTTTTGAAGAATCTGATGTTATTTATGTTGAATCACACTCAAGGTACGGCATTGGGTGGGCGTTAGCAGGGGAAGGTATGGGTAATCCTCTACAAATGCAGACCAAGCCAATAAAAATACCAAAAGAGGAACTCTACGGATACAATGGCAGAATATTAAAAGATTTAGGGAAGTACGTAATGGTTCAAACGAGTGACGAGGATGTAAAAGAAATAAAACCAAGGAAAGGCTATCAAATAATTTCAATGGGGTCGTGCAATAGTGGACAACATTTTTTAGAAGTTATGAAGAGATTAAGGGAGGGACTGCCAACAACTATTATTTACAGCGCAACTGAAACTACATTTGGGACTCTCAATGAATTGATGAATGGACTGTTAACTGGAAAAAAGATAGAAGATATTGTCGGCAAGATGAACGAATTGGAGAGCTTAGCCCCAAATACGCTTCGAGCATATGAAGCTGTTGTATTAAATACACAAGCAGGCTCAAAAGAAAGTAAGGCATACGATAAATTTAATATACCCCAATCTGTAACATTGTTTTATGACATAGAATTGTAGGAAATTTGTATTACAAATTCTTGAAAAGTGAAAATCATAAAAAACTCCCAAATAATAAGCTTATTTGATTGGCCTGTAACAAGCAGAAAGGATAAAAACTAAAACCTTTATATATTACCTTGTTTCATATTAACAGATGAAATTAAGAAACACCTTAAAAAATTCATTATTCACCAAAAGCCTTAAACTCGTTAAATCCAATCCGAACAAGACTGGCTTGATGATTTTGTTTGATATAATGTTTTTTATTTCTTTATACGGGTTAAACAGGTTAACTCAATATTCTACACAGAACCTTGTTGGAACTATCATTGCTCCGACACTATCATCAGCTATTGTTTTAGTCATATTTTCATTGATTTACTACTTGGTGTTATTATTTTTGTATTCCTTCTTCAAATACAGCATATTGGACTTCATAAAATCCTTGTTTGGAAAAACAGAATTTTCATTCAAGAAGCTCGGTCAGTTTTATTCATTGAATGTTATAATTGCAGTGATATTTCTAGCAATAATGATTTTATTCAGTTTTATATTGGGGGGTATTAAAGAACCGTATCGGCCGTTTGTTTTTATTTTTCTAGCAGTTCCGTACTCATTATTTTTGTATATAATCATCAACATATCCCATTCTCTGTTTTATGAAGGCGCCTCAATAAAGGATACAATTAAAAAAGGCTTCAAAATCACATTCACAAAAATAAAAAGTTACAGAGAAACAATTTTAATAATGATTGTATTAGCGTTAGTATTAGGTATTTTATTCTTGGGCAGCGGATATTTAATAAGGTTTCTTGCATCAAAGAATTACAGCTTATATTTGACTGCCTATTCATATTTTCAACAAGCGTCCATTATTGCTCTGGATGTGGCAATTTATTTAACGATTTTAATAAACAGGATTTCATTCTACGCCATAATAAAAGAAATTAAATAAAAACAATAATCAATAAAAATGCTTTACCAAAACATAAATCCCGTATTGCTTGAGCTTGGGCCTTTCCAAGTTAGGTATTACGGCTTGTTTTATGCATTTGGTTTTGTTATTGCATATTTCTTGATTTACTATCTTGCAAAAAAAAGAGAATTAAGCATAACAAAAGATGATGTTGCTGACTATTTGATTTATGAGATTATTGGAATTATTGCAGGCGCCAGGTTAATTTATGTTGTATTTTATAATCCATTATTTTATCTCCAGAATCCATTTGAAATAATTGCCGTATGGCATGGTGGCTTGAGCTTTCATGGCGGATTGATTGGTGCAGTGATTGGTGCCTATTTATTCTGCAGAAAAAAGAAAATAGAATTTTATGACATTGCTGATATTAGTGTTTTTCCGGTTGCTTTGGCACTGGCTTTGGGAAGGCTTGGCAACTTCATGAATGCAGAGCTTTATGGCAGGATAACAAGTGTTTCTTGGTGCATTGACTATTCAAAAAATCAATTTGTTCAGAATTTGCCAAGCGGATGCAGACATCCTTCCCAAATTTATGAATCAATAAAAAATCTGACGATTTTTGCTGCTTTGTGGTTTATCAAGGACAAAAAACTGCCGAAAGGCTTTATGTTCTGGAGCTTTGTAACTTTGTATGGGCTGTTCAGGACAATTGCCGAATTCTTCAGGCAGCCAGACGAGCAGATTGGATTTATTTTTAATTATTTTACAATGGGGCAATTATTGAGCTTTCCTCTTTTCTTATTGGGAGTTTATATGTTGTGTAAGTTGAATAGGAACAAATAAATATCAGAAATGATACTCTAGAGGATATGACAAAAGACCCAGTCTGCGGAATGGAAATTGATGAGAAGAAAGCTAAATTTAGTACTTTGAAGAATGGAAAAAAATATTATTTCTGCAGCAAGAATTGCTATGACAAATTCAACAAAAAAGAAAATAAAAAATCAACATTAAAAGACGATTCATTAAAAAATAAATCAATAAAAAA